>JBGTNZ010000244.1:0-5551 GCA_041742805.1 Aestuariivirga sp. | reverse complement strand
TAGTGTGACCTCAATTATCGGCATGTTGGTTGGCGTCGCTGCCGCGGTTGGCGGCGCCGCGGCGGGGGATGCGAATGCGGCCAAGGCGGGCAGCGGCATCATGATGGGATCGCAAGGCCTGGCCCAACGCAATGTACTTGCTTATCAGCGCGTCATGGAAGCATCGGCCGATCAGGCTGCGCTTAAATACCTGACCGCCAGCGGCCAGTCGGCCAAGGGCATGATCACGCTTTTCGGCAAGCTCGCCAATGAGTCGATTGCCTCAATCCAGAATGTCGACCCCTATGTGATGTCGCACCCGATGCCGTTCGACCGCATCCGTAATCTCGAGGAGGCGGCGAAGAAAACCCCCTACTTCAACAAGCCCGACGCGCCGGAACTGGTTTTGCGCCATCAGCTTATGCAGGCCAAGCTCACGGGATTTCTCGAACCGGCGACCACCGTGTTCCAGCGCTACCCAAGAAGCGATAATTCGCTGCCCAGCCGGTATGCCCGTTCAATCGCCATGTTCCGCAAGGGCGATACTAAAAACGCTGTTCCTATCATCGAGGGCCTGACGCGGGACCTTCCCCAGGACCCTTATTTCTGGGAACTCCTCGGCCAGGCGCTACTCGAAGGGGGCTCTCCCGCCAAAGCCGTGCCACCGCTCAGGAAGGCGGTGGCGCTGCTCCCCAATAACGGCCTCATCCAGATTCTGCTAGCCCAGGCGCTGATCGGAAGCGGCGGCAAGGTTTCTTCGCAGGAGGCATTGAAGGCGCTCCGTCTCGCGCAGAAAACCGAAGGAGAAACACCTGCCGTGTTCAAATACATGGCCATGGCCTATGGCCAAATCGGCGATGTTCCACGCGCCGAGCTTGCCACCGCGCAAGCTGCATGGCTGCAAGGCGACAAGCAATTGGCGACGCAGAAGGCAAAATCCGCGCAGGGCCGGTTCAAGCAGGGCAGCCCGGAATGGATTCAGGCTAACGATCTCCTGAACTTCGCCGGCCGGAACTGACGTGGCCACCGCTCACGCAAAGAGGATCATATGACTTCGATATTCCGTGGCTCGCTTGCGGCCGCTTTCATGCTGTTTGCCCCTGCCGCCCTGGGGGATGAATTCGATGCCAAACAGCGCGGCGAAATCGGCGCCATCGTCCGCGACTATCTCCTCAAGAATCCGGAGATTCTACTCGAGGTCAGCAGGGAACTAGAAAAACGGCAATCGATGGCGGAGGAGCAGCAGCGGGAAACCGCGGTGGCCGAAAACGCGGCTGAACTTTTTCACTCGAAATCCGATTTCGTGGCCGGCAATGCCAAGGGCGATGTCACGATGGTCGAGTTCTTCGATTACAATTGCAGCTGGTGCAAAAAAGGCATGCCCGAAGTTCTGGGCCTCATCGAAGGCGACAAGAATCTGCGCCTTGTGATGAAAGAGTTCCCAATCTTCGGCGAGGCTTCGGAATATGCGGCGCGCGCAGCACTGGCCTCGCACCAACAAGGCAAATATTGGCCATTCCATCTCGCCATGCTCGGCCATGAGGGAAAACTGGCGGCCGAGGATGTGGACCGGATAGCCACGGCGCAAGGCCTCGATCTCGCCAAGCTGAAGAAGGACATGGAGTCACCGGAGATCGCCGAAACTATCTCGCGCAATCAGAAGCTCGCCCAGGCGCTGGCGATCAACGGGACGCCGGCCTTCATTATCGACCGCAGGGTCATCCCCGGTTATTTGCCGAAGGATGGCCTTGCAGCCGCTGTTAAAGAAATCCGCGATGCCGGCGGCTGCGCCATTTGTTGACCGTCGGCCCTGCTTCCCACCTTCAACCGTTGCCCCTATAAGCGGGGTGACGCAGTTGGAGTAGCCCTGAAATCATGCCGCCGGTCCTCGTTTTGAACGGTCCCAATCTCAACTTGCTTGGTACCCGTGAACCCGCGATCTATGGCTCGGAAACACTCAAGGATGTGGAGGCACGGTGCGTGGGCCGCGCCAAGGCTCTGGGGCTTACCGTCGATTTCCGGCAAACCAATACCGAAGGCGAACTGGTAAGCTGGATTCAGCAAGCGCACGCGCAGGCATCGGGTATCGTCTTGAACGCGGGCGCCTATACGCACACCTCGATTGCTATCCATGATGCGCTTCGGGGCTGCCAATTGCCCGTAGTCGAAGTGCATCTTTCCAACATTTACAAGCGCGAGCCCTTTCGCCATCACAGCTATGTCTCGCCCGCCGCTGATGGCGTGATTTGCGGGTTCGGCCCGCAAGGCTACGAACTGGCGATCGAAGCACTTGCCAACATTCTCAACGCTAACAAGAAGGGTTAAACGAATGCCCTCGAAGAAGAAGACGCCCGCGCGTCCGGTTCCCGCCGCCGATCCGGAATTTGAACTGATCCGGCGTCTTGCGGACATCTTGAATGAGACCGGACTTTCGGAAATCGAACTTGATCGGCGGGGCGTTAAAGTCAGGGTGGCGCGGGCGACTGCCTCCGTAACCACAGCCGTGCCGTCACAAACTTCGATGCAACATGTCTCCACTCCAGCAGCAGCCACGGTGGCGCCCGGCAGGGCCGCCGATGCCGATCATCCGGGTACGGTGAAATCACCCATGGTGGGCACTGTATACCGCTCGCCCGCACCTGGCGTTCCACCGTTCATCGATGTGGGGGTGGAGGTGAAGGAGGGCCAGGTGCTCCTCGTCATCGAGGCCATGAAGACCATGAACCAGATACCGGCACCGCGCGCCGGCCGGGTCACCCATGTGTTCGTCGATAACGGCCACCCGGTCGAGTACGGCGAGCCCCTGGTGGTCATCGAGTAATTCATGTTCGACAAAATCCTCATCGCCAATCGGGGCGAGATCGCACTCCGGGTGCTCCGGGCTTGCCGTGAGCTTGGCATTCCGACCGTCGCCGTTCATTCCACCGCCGATGCGGAAGCCATGCATGTGCGGCTCGCGGATGAAAGTGTGTGCATCGGTCCGCCGCCCGCGCGTGACAGCTATCTCAATGTCCCGGCCATTGTCGCGGCGTGCGAGATTACCGGCGCTGATGCCGTGCACCCGGGCTATGGTTTCCTGTCGGAGAATGCCAGCTTCGCCCAGATTCTCACCGAGCATAACATAAAGTTCATCGGCCCAAGCGCTGAACATATCCGGGTGATGGGCGACAAGATTGAAGCCAAGCGCACCGCTGTGGAGCTCGGCATTCCGGTGGTGCCGGGCTCGGAAGGCGGCGTTTCGGATGTGGCCGATGCCAAACGGATCGCGCGCGGCATCGGCTATCCGGTGATCATCAAGGCGACGGCGGGCGGCGGCGGACGCGGCATGAAGGTGGCCCGTTCGGAGGCCGATCTCGAGACCGCCATGAGCACCGCGCAATCGGAAGCCAAGGCTGCTTTTGGCAATGGCGATATCTACCTCGAGAAATATCTGGAGAAACCGCGCCACATCGAAATTCAGGTGCTGGGCGATGGCAAGGGCCAGGCGGTGCATCTGGGCGAGCGCGATTGTTCGCTGCAGAGGCGGCATCAAAAGATTTGGGAAGAAGCCCATTCCCCTGCCCTCAATTCCATCCAGCGCGATGAAATCGGCTCTCGCGTCGCCACTGCCATGGCAAAGCTCGCCTACGAGGGTGTCGGCACCATCGAGTTCCTTTACGAGGATGGCGAGTTTTACTTTATCGAAATGAATACCAGGCTTCAGGTCGAGCATCCGGTGACCGAAGCAATCACCGGGCTCGACCTGGTGCAGGAGCAGGTGCGCGTGGCGGCGGGCGCCGAGCTGCAATACCAGCAGTCCGACATCGTCTTCGCCGGCCACGCCATCGAATGCCGCATCAATGCGGAAAGCCCCACAACCTTCGCGCCTTCACCGGGCCGCGTCGATGCCGTGCATTTCCCCGGAGGCTTGGGCTGCCGGGTCGATTCGGCGCTCTATGCCGGTTATCGCATACCGCCCTATTACGATAGCCTCATCGGCAAGCTCATCGTCTCAGGCAAATCGCGCACCGAATGCATGATGCGGCTCAGGCGCGCGCTTGGCGAGTTCGTGATCGAAGGCATAGAGACGACAATTCCGCTGTTCCAGCAATTGCTGACGGAACCGGATATCATCGACGGCCATTATGATATCCATTGGCTGGAGCACTATCTCGCCCGGAATGTTTGATGAGCAGCACGATTACACCGCAAATCCTGTTGCGGGCCTACGCGGCAGGCATCTTCCCCATGGCGGAGACCGCGGAGGACCCAGCACTCTACTGGGTGGAACCGGACGAGCGCGGCATTATTCCCCTCGATGGCCTCCACATCTCGCGTTCCTTGCGCAAGGTGGTGCGCCGGCAAATTTTTGAAGTGAAGATCGATGCGGATTTTCCCGCGGTGATCGCCGCCTGCGCCGAAAAAGCGCCGGACCGGACCAGCACCTGGATCAACGGGCGCATTCGGAGCCTCTACACCCAGCTCCACCGCATGGGCGCCTGCCACAGTGTCGAGTGCTGGCGCGATGGGCAGTTGCTGGGCGGGCTTTACGGCGTGCGGATCGGCGCGGTGTTCTTCGGCGAAAGCATGTTCTCGCGGGCGACGGATGCCAGCAAAGTGGCGCTGGTCCATCTCGTGGCGAGGCTCAACGCCGGCGGCTTCCACCTGCTCGATACGCAATTCGTCAACGCCCACCTCGGAAGACTCGGCGCTGTTTCATTGCCCAAGGACGAATACCATCAGATGCTGGAACCGGCGCTCGACGCAAACGCCGAATTCTTCGCCTTCAGGGGCGATCCCGATCCTGAACAGGTGTTGCAACTGGCAGGGGCACGTTAATCCTCGGGCTCGGCTTCCTCGATCTGGTCTTGCAGTGTCGTAACATCGGGGGCGGTCTCGACCAGTGGCGGCGGCGCGCTCGGGTCGCGGCAGCCGGTGAGCCAGACATCGTAAATCGGGTGCTCGACCGCGTTGAGGCCCGGACTTTCGGCGAACATCCAGCCGGAGAAGAGGCGCTTTCGCGTATTGCCGGCCTCGATCTCGTCGACCTCGACGAAGGAGGTGGTCTTGGGCTCCTCGGTCACCGGGCGGGAGTAGCAGACATCGGGTTTCACAATGAGCCCGCCAAAGCGTTTCTGGTCACCGATGGCGATCTCGAAAATCGTGGTGAGGCCGGTGATCTTGTCGAGGCCGTTGAATACGGCAATCGGATTGGCGATGCGTTCAGCCTGCGCCGCCGTGGCAAAATACAAAAGCACGGCAATGGTGGCTGCGAGACGCATCACTTAATCGCTTCAACCCGGATCCGAACATAATCCGCAGTCCAGTTGCCACGCGTGTCGCAAAGCGATGGACGGAGCAAATCCACGCACTCGGCCAGGGCCTCATCGGCTTCACCACCAAACTGCTGGAAGAACGGCTTGCGAAACAGTTTGAGCCATTCGCCCATGCCGGTCTTGAGCGGCGTGGGACGGGGGAACAGTCCGATGCGGCGGACGGCGAAGCCGGCTTTCTCCAACATCTCACGATACTCCGACGGTGTTGGATAAAACCAGGGCGCCGCAAGTTCACCGCTTACGCCACGCGCCTTTGC
>JBGTNZ010000243.1:0-7418 GCA_041742805.1 Aestuariivirga sp. | reverse complement strand
TACTTCGCCGGTGGCGGCGATGGCGACGACGGTCGGATCGCTCCCTGCAAGTTTTGGATGATCAAGGGCCAGATTGCGGACCTCGATCTTGTCGTGGGTATCGCGCTTGTAACCTTCGACGATAATGAGATCGCAGGGCGCGAGCTTGGCTAAGATATCGTGAAGCGAGGGTTCGGCTTCGCTGCGGGACTCATGAATTATCGCCCATCGGCTTTGCGATACGATGGCGACTTCGGTGGCGCCGGCCTTGCGATGGCGGAAGCTGTCGCGGCCTTCATGGTCGATGTCGAAGGAATGATGCGCGTGCTTGACGGTGGAAACACGCCGTCCGCGCCGCGTCAGCTCCGTCACCAGTTTCTCGACAAGCGTGGTCTTGCCTGCATTCTTGAATCCAGCGACGCCGATCACCTTGCTCATATATCAAACTCTGCGGCGATCGCTTGCGCACGGACAAGATCTTCACGCGTGTTGATATTCAGGAAAGGGTCGAAGGGCTCCGCCGGAAATTCAATCACCGCCGCGCCCACGTGGCGAGTCCAGTCCTTTACCCGCAGCACGCCGGTTTTTATCGCGCTATCCATCGTTTCGGTCAATGACGCGGACCATAGACCCGTCAGGTAATGCTCTTGTCCATTGGCAACTGCGATCACCGCTTTTTGCTTGGCTGCAGCAAATTTCGCAACAAGATCCCGCGGCAAAAACGGCGCATCCGATGGAACGGTGACGAGACAGTCGAAACCTTGCGCTTTCGTCCATCGCAATGCCGCGTGGAAACCGGCCAAGGGCGTTTGCACGCCGTCCGGCAAATCGGGAATCACGATGAGGCCAGTGCCATGGAAACGAGACGCGTCGCCATTGGCGTTGATCGCCAGCCGGTCAACCTGATGGGCCAGGCGCTCCATGATACGGTCGACAATCCGCTTGCCGCCGATCTCGAGGAAAATTTTTTCCGCTCCACTCATGCGCGAGGAACGGCCACCGGCAATGATGACGCCAGCGATCTTCACGCGTGGGCGTAGATGCGCTGCTGGGGAATCCAGATTACGATTGCGTCGCCCGCTTTCACTTCGCCTTCACGCTCCACCCAGCCGACGAGACCGCGCTTGTGCATGCCAGCCGAAACAAAACCCACGGCGGGCTCAGGGTGATGTTTCTCGATCACTTCCGCGGGATAGCGGCAGGGGAAATTCTCCATATCTATGACGATGGTGGCGCCGGAGGGAAATTGCAGACGGCTCGAGGGCGGCAGCATGCTGAGGTCGGGGATGGCCGAGGTCACCATATTGGCGCCGACCCATTCGGCCTTGACCGCCGGTATCTTCATGGTTTTCGCGATATCGGCAAGTTCCTCCACCGAAAGGATCGACAGTTGCCGGGAATTACGAACATCGGTGCCCCGCTTGTGTTGCTTCAGCATGCGGCTGTCGGACTTGCGGTTGAGGCCCCCGTGACAATCGCCTTCGATGCCGGAAAACAGCAAGCGTATTTCACGCACCTCTGCCTTTTCCAGGCCGCTCTCGCGGTCGGGGTTGGCGAGCAGCATTTCAACGCGGCCCGTAAAAGGCGTTTTGGACAATAGTTCCGGCACGGTGTAACTCCATTTCCCTGGAAGCCATGCCTTATAGCCGAAACATAATGGAACGCGATACGGTCGAGGAACTCGATCTTTCCGGCCTGCTTTGCCCTTTGCCGGTGCTCAAGGCGAGAAAGCGCCTGGAGATTATGGGCTCGGGAGAGATTTTGAAGGTCATCGCCACCGACCCCATGTCGGTCACGGACATGGCGCACTTCTGCAATGAGCAGGGCCATACGCTTTTGGAGCAGTCGACAACGTCGCAAGGCCTTATATTCAGGATCAGACGGAAATGACTTTCGATTTCGGCAGCTTCAACAATTGGGGCCAGCTCAGGAAAGTAGCGGTGCGCGATGTGGACGCGGCCTTCGCTTCGGATGGGAAAATCGACGCCGAGTGGCAGCAGCTCAACTATCACTCCCGGCCCGACCTTTCCAACGCCAGAAAAGAATTCGCCGAAGTCGAGAAAAATCCTTGCCGCCAACGGAGCGGAAAATCATCAAGCTTCCGGCGGGCGACTCACCCTCGATTCGCTTTATGCACATGACGCATTGATCGTGACGCCGCGGGGTCTGGTGCTGCCGCACATGGGCAAGCCCGCCCGGCGTGGCGAACCCGCGTTGAATGGAGCCTATCTAGAAAAGCTGGGCACGCCGCCGCTGGTCAAGGGATAATTAATTCTCCTCCCCCTTGTGGGGAGAGGAAGGGGCCCAAGCGAAGCTTGGGAAGGTGAGGGGCTCGGTACCAAACTTTTTGAGACGGGATCCCCTCATCCTCCCACCGCGTGCCGCGGTGGTCCCCTCCTTCTTCCCATGGGAGAAGGGTTATCGGTTTAGCGACAGGGTTTTGTCGGTGAAGGCCGCGGCACCGCCGGCGATCTGATCGGTGAAGGCGCGAAACAGGCCTTCGATCGCCGGCTTCTCAATATCCTTGACGATGAACACCAGGCGGGTGCGTTCATCGCCGTCCGGCCAGCGTGCGAGCCTCACCGGGGGATGAAAGACATGCTGAACACCGTGCAGGACCACCGGCCGGGTGGGATCGTCGGCAACCTTCACGATAGCCTTCATGCGCAGCATGTTGGCGCCGTGATAGGATTTCAATAGTTCGAGAAACAGTTCGAGCCCCGCGGCGCTGATGGGCTGTTCCTCCGTGAAGCTGAAAGCACGGATATGATCGTCGTGTCGCGAGATGTCATTGTGGTTGTGGCCGTTATGACGGTGGCGTTTTTCGCCCGTTTCATAGGCTTCGGCGGCGAGCCAGTTGCGCACATCGGACGTTTTTTTGGTGGGATCGAACAGGCCCATGGTGAAGAGCCGTTCAGCATTCGCTTCATTGCGGTGGGTTGTTAGTAATCGCGCAGCCGGATTGAGTTTGCGCAGCCTCGCAATGATGGCGAAAAGCATGTCCTCGCCCTCGCGGCCGGAGAGGAGATCAACCTTGGCCAGCACGATACGGTCGGCCACGGCCACCTGTTTAACCGCTTCTGCGTGGGCATCGAGCGTCGCCATGCCGTTTGCCGCATCGACGACGGTGATGACACCCTCCAGATGACAGCGGGCCAACAAGGTCGGTTCGCTCATCACCGAATGCAGCACAGGGGCTGGATCGGCCAAGCCGGTGGTTTCTATGACGATGCGGTCGAAGGCCTTGACACTGCCTTGATCGCGCCTCGCCAGCAGATCGTGCATGGTGTCGATCAAGTCGCCCCGGATGGTGCAGCACAGGCAGCCTGAAGCCATTTCCACGATATTGCCGCTGGCACTCTCTACCAGCAGATGATCGATGCCCACATCGCCAAATTCGTTGATGATCACGGCGGCGTTGGCGAGAAAGGGATCCTTCAATAGAAAATTGAGCAGCGTGGTTTTGCCGGCGCCGAGAAAACCGGTAAGGATCGCGACAGGGATGGACGCGCTATTCATTTACGCTTGGTCTTGGGTTTTGCCGTGTCCGAGCCTTGGGCTCGCGGTTTTTCGGCGTTGGGCCGGGTTTTTGGACTTAGAGCCACAATCGCGGCGAAGCCTTCCGGCATCATTACGTTGCAGTAAAAGCCGCCTCGGCGGAACTCGGCACAGGTGGAAAGGCTGCTGGCTTGGTTGATTTTCCACACCATCGCTCCGAACCCGCCCCCCGGCAGTTTCATAACCCCGCCCGCTCCTTCTAGGCGCAACGCGAAAGGGCTGAGCAGCCTTCCGCGCAAGGCCGTGTCGGCTTGCTGGGCGGTTTCGTAGCTGCCGAGGGAAATGCCCCAACCGGTGAGTTCATGGGGGCCGACGAGCGTTACGACAGGTTTCTTTCTGCACACACTTGCCGTCATGTCGGTGGGTACCACGGCACCCAGCGTTTGATTTTCAAGATGGGAGATTTTCGGCGGCACGCCCAGCCGCTGGCGTGCAAAGCCATCGACGAGAAGCAGTTGCGCCAGATCGGCGCGGGCTTTTCCCGATTGCGCGCCGAACACGACAGCTACCAGCTTCCGTCCGTTTTGTGTGGCGGTGGCCACCAGGTTGAATCCGGAATTGCATATGAAGCCCGTTTTCATGCCATCCGCCTCGGCCATGCGGCGGATCAGGGAATTGCGATTGGCCAACTTGCGCTTTCCCACCTTGACCGAAGCTTGTCTGAAGTAATGGGTATATTCGGGAAATTCCTTCAGGATCGCCGATGCCAGGATGGCCGTGTCGCGAGCGGTGGTGATTTGGCGAGGCTCGAAGAGTCCGTTGGGGTTGACGTAGTGCGTTGCCGTCATGTCCAGGCGTTTGGCGGTCTCATTCATGGTAGCGACGAAATTTTGCAGGGTGCCGCCGGCCGCCTCTGCCAGCACATAGGCGATATCATTGGCGGAATAGACGAGCAGCGCCTGGAGCGCGAAATCGACCGGCACAGTTTTTCCGATGGGCACGCCGATTTTGCTGGCCGGCTGCGCGTTGGCAAGGGCGGAGACGGGAATGCGCTGATCAAGCCGCATGAGGCCAAGGCGTAGCCGCTTGAACACGATGTATGACGTCATGAGTTTGGTGAGGGACGCGGGATACCAGGGCTCGCCCGCGCGGTCGTGCGAGAGGACTTCACCGGTTGCGGGATCAAAGAGCATGGAAGGCCCGGCGGCCCTGGCGCCGGTCATCGCCAGCGCGGTAAAAACCGCGATCAAGAATGTCAGTTTGCGAATCGACAATTCAACATCCCTGGAGCAGTCAGTTGATCATCATCAACACCGGGTAAGCGGCGGAAGTGCGGCGGCTTGCTAGAGTCCGTCTTCGCCTCCGCTTTGCTCCGACTACGCCGGACACGCTTCGCCATCGCCCACACGTGGCTGCGCCACGCGTAGCCGAAGGCGAAGCGTGGTGCCCCTGGAGGGACTCGAACCCCCACGCCCTTGCGAGCAACAGATTTTGAGTCTGCCGCGTCTACCATTCCGCCACAGGGGCAATCGGGTGCCACGGCTTAAGGTGGAGCGCTTGCGCCGTCAACCGGAAAGGGCGACAAAGCTGGCCCATGATCCGCATCACCGATTCCTTGGGCATCGATCCCCGTAATATCTCGGAAAGTTTTATTCGGGCTTCGGGGCCGGGGGGGCAGAACGTCAACAAGGTTTCGAGCGCTGTCGAGCTTCGCTTCGATGTCGCTAACGCGAGCTTGCCAGAGGATATCAAGGCGAGGCTTCGAACTCTGGCGGGGAGGCAACTGACGCAAGACGGCGTGTTGGTGATCACCGCACAAGTGCATCGCTCCCAGGAGCGCAACCGGGCCACGGCCATGGCCAAACTCGTAAGCGTGCTGCGCCGTGCCGCTATGCGTCCCAAGCGCCGGATTGCCACGCGGCCGACCAAGGCCTCCAAGACGCGGCGTCTTGAGAGCAAGGCCAAGCGGTCACGTGTCAAGAAACTTCGCAACGTGTCCCCCTCGCAAGAATAGCTTGCCATGCTCCGCAAGCTTTATGACTGGACGCTGTCGCTCGCCGCGCGCAAGACCGCCGAAGCCTGGCTCGCCATTATCGCCTTTGTCGAAAGCTCGGTTTTTCTGGTGCCTGCGGATGTGCTGTTCCTGCCCATGGCGCTGGCGAGGCCAGCTCGCGCATACCGCTACGCGGCGGTCGCCACGATCGCTTCGACGCTGGGCGGCATCGCCGGTTACATGCTTGGGTCATTCGCCTATGATGTGGTGGCCAGACCGATACTCGATTTCTACGGCAAGCTTGCGGTCTTCGAGGAACTCAAAGCCTGTACCGGCGACGATACACTGATGCTCCTGCTGGTGACATCGGGGCTGGCCCATCTACCGCCTATCAAAATTGTCACCATACTTGCCGGTGTTGCACAAATCAGCTTCGGCTTCTTCGTCCTCTCCTGCATCATCGCGCGTGGCGCCCGCTTCTTTGCATTGGCCTGGGCCTTGCGGCGCTACGGAGAGCCAATCCGCGAGTTCATCGAACGCCATCTTAAATTTATCGCAGCGCTTGCGGCGATCGTTCTCATCGTGCTCTATTTCGCGGCGAAATATCTGGCCAGTTCCGGAGCCCTCACTTCATGCTGATGCATGTCGGACCACAACGCGCGGCATTCATCGTCTTCGCCGCCGCCACGGCAACGCTCGTGGGCGCGTGGATCTTCGAGTATTATGGATACGCGCCGTGCGAGCTTTGCCTGAAACAGCGCTGGCCTTACTACGCCGCCATTCCCCTGAGCCTGGGGCTCGCCTTACGTGGCGAGTACAATCCGCCGTTGGCGCGGAGCGGGCTTTATCTGCTGGCCCTCACCATGCTCGGCAGCGCGATCTTTGGCGTTTATCATTCCGGCGTTGAGTGGAAGTGGTGGCCCGGGCCCGATACATGCAGCGGCGATGGCGGACTTTCAGGCGGGCTTCCCGATCTGAGCAAGCCCGCCGTGATGTGCGATGAACCGGCGATCCGCATTCTAGGACTGTCGCTGGCGGGCTGGAACGCGATAATCTCTCTAGCTCTGGCCATCGTCGCACTGAGGGGTGCGCGCGATCAGGGATCGAGTTCGGTATCCCAATAGAGATAATCCTGCCAACTCTCGTGCAGATAGTTTGGCGGAAACAGCCGGCCATTGCTGTGTAGCTGGGCGACGGTTGGACGGATCGGTTTTTGCGCCGGATACATCCGCACTTGATTGGGCAGATATCCGCCCTTCGTCAGATTGCACGGGGAACACGCGGTTACGACATTCTCCCACGTCGTGTGGCCGCCCTTGGAGCGCGGGATCACATGGTCGAAGGTTAGATCATGGCGGTCGCTGCAATATTGGCAGGTGAAGCGGTCGCGCAGGAATACATTGAAGCGGGTGAAGGCCGGCGTGCGTGAGGGTTTGACGTAGGTCTTGAGCGAGACGACGCTGGGCAGGCGGAATTCGAAGGAGGGACTGCGCACCACCCGGTCATATTCGGAAACGATATTGACGCGGTCGAGGAACACCGCCTTGATTGCATCCTGCCAGCTCCACAGAGACAAGGGATAGTAGCTCAACGGACGGTAATCCGCGTTGAGGACGAGAGCGGGGCAGGCTTCCGGCGTTTGATACACGCGCAACCTCTTCGTTCGAGAGCGGTAATACTATATCTTGTGTGGCGGTTCTGTGAAGGGGGCTACAGCACCGTCTGGGATATTCCCTTCAGGCCGCGATAGTGGCTCCACAGGAGCCGCGCCGCCACCGCGCGCCATGGCCGCCAACCCTCCGCCATTTGAGTCAACACCTTGTGGTTTGGCCGGGCATCCAGATTGAAAAGATGCCGCGCCGCGACTTGCAGAGCCAGGTCACCCGCAGGCCATGCGTCGGCCCGCCCCATGGCGGTGAGGAGGAAAATCTCGGCCGTCCACGGACCG
>JBGTNZ010000242.1:0-4088 GCA_041742805.1 Aestuariivirga sp. | reverse complement strand
GCGGCGGAGCGCGAAACGGATCAGCCCCATTCCAATCGTGGTGTTGGAGAAGCGGTCAATGAGAATGAAGGAGCCGAGGTCGCGGTTCTCCGTGTACGGAGCAAAAGCAATCGGCCGGTCAAGCTCGAGGTTGCAGACGCCAATCTCATTGAGGGTCAGGTTCTTGGCCGCCACATGGTCCATGGTGTTGACATTGACCTTATGCTTCAGCTCCTCCAGCGTGCCGGGAATCTGCGCGGCACCCGCCTTGACGATATAGGAGCGGCCCGGCAGCATGGGCTCATCGCCCATCCACAGAATGTCCACTTCGAATTGATCGGAAACTTCCACCGGATCGCCGGCGATGCAGATGACATCGCCCCGGCTGACATCGACCTCGTCCTCCAGCGTGATGGTCAGCGACTGGCCGGTGAGTCCGGCCGCGAGATCGCCGTCAAAACTCACAACACGGTCGACGGTTGATGTCCGGGCGGAAGGCATGATCTTCACCCGATCGCCGGGAAGCACCGTGCCACTGACGATCGTACCCGAAAAGCCGCGGAAATTCTGGTTGGGCCGATTCACCCATTGCACCGGCATGCGGAAAGGCTGGCTGGCAAGATCGTCGCCGACGGGCACGGTTTCCAGATGCGCCATCAAGGTCGAACCGTGATACCACGGCATTTTTGCTGAGCGATCAATCACATTGTCGCCGGCCAGCGCCGAAAGCGGAATCACGGTGACCTCGCCAGCACCCAATCCACGGGCGAAGTCGCGGTAATCCGCTTCGATCTTCTCGAACACCTCCTGGCGATAGCCCATCAGGTCCATCTTGTTGACGGCGACGACAAGGTGCTTGATGCCGAGAAGTGTCGCGATAAACGTGTGGCGGCGCGTCTGCGTCAGCACACCCTTCCGCGCGTCGATGAGTATGACGGCGAGATCGGCTGTCGAGGCGCCGGTCGCCATGTTCCTGGTATATTGCTCATGGCCCGGGGTGTCGGCGACGATGAACTTGCGCTTGTCGGTGGTGAACGCGCGGTAGGCGACATCGATGGTGATACCCTGTTCGCGCTCGGCGGCGAGGCCGTCGACAAGCAGCGCGAAATCGAGATTGCCGCCTTGCGTCCCCATCTTTTTCGAGTCCGCTTCAAGAGCGGTGAGTTGGTCCTCGAACAGCATTTTCGCTTCGTAAAGAAGCCTGCCGATCAGCGTCGACTTGCCGTCATCGACGGAGCCGCAGGTGATGAAACGCAGAAGGTCCTTCTTCTCCTGCGATTGCAGATAGGCCTCGACATCGCCGCCGGTGAATTCGATGAAGCGCCCCATCAAATGGTCCTCACCCTGAGGTGCTCGCGGAACGCGAGCCTCGAAGGGTCTTGTTGAAGCATTTCTGTGGGTTGCCGATGCTTCGAGGCTTTGCCTTCGGCAAAGCACCTCAGCATGAGGTAAATTTTTTCCAGCAGAAATAGCCCTCCTGCTTCTTTTTCTCCATGGAGGCGGCCTGATCCTTGTCGATGACGCGGCCCTGGCGCTCGGAAGAAGTCGCCACCAGCATCTCCTCGACGATGCCCAAGAGACTCGTCGCCTCGGACTCAATAGCGCCGGTGAGCGGATAGCAGCCCAGCGTACGGAAACGGATTTTCTTCATCTCCGGCTTTTCGCCAGGCGCGAGGCGCATGCGTTCGTCGTCCACCATGATCATCTGGCCGTCGCGCCAGACGATGGGGCGGGGTGCCGCAAAATAGAGCGGCACGATCTCGATATTCTCGCGGTGGATATATTGCCAGATGTCGAGCTCGGTCCAGTTCGACAGGGGAAAGACGCGGATCGATTCGCCCTTGTTCTTGCGGGCGTTGTAAAGGTTCCACAGCTCGGGGCGCTGGTTCTTCGGATCCCAGCGGTGGCGCGTGTCTCGGAAGGAAAAAATGCGCTCCTTGGCGCGGGATTTTTCCTCATCGCGCCTGGCGCCGCCAAAGGCCGCATCGAAGCCATATTTTTCGAGCGCCTGCTTGAGGCCGTCGGTCTTCATGATCTGGGTGTGAAGGGCCGAGCCATGATCGAACGGGTTGATGTCCTTGGCGACGCCTTCAGGATTGATGTGAACGATGAGATCGAGGCCAAGTTTTGCTGCTGTCCTGTCGCGCATGGCGATCATGTCGCGGAATTTCCAGCGGGTGTCGACGTGCATGAGCGGGAAGGGCGGTTTGGCGGGATAGAAGGCCTTCATGGCGAGATGCAGCATGACGGCCGAATCCTTGCCGATCGAATAAAGCATGACCGGCTTTTCGCATTCCGCCGCCACCTCGCGGATGATATGGATCGACTCGGCTTCGAGCCGCTGCAAATGCGTGAGGGGCTCCGCTTCTTTCGCCACGGCTTTTGCCGAGTCAGGCTTCAAGTCCGGCCCCCGCATCCATTCACGAACACGGTTTATGGTTCGGGTCGATGGCGAACGTCCTTTCCTCAAATCGAATACGAAGGAGGGGTCGCCCAACGCTTGTTTCCCCAGGGTTGTGGGATCCAAGGCCTTACTCGCGAGGAACCGCTCGATGTCCTGGAGAAAAGCTTGGGCAATGGTGTCCATAATAGGTTTGTACCTATATTTACGATTATTGTCAAAAACATTCTAGGTAAAATCCTACTAACAATCGGATTGAGGCGTCGCCATTTCCCATTTAAAGTTCTTGAGAGGAAAAATGGCCAAGCGATCCCAAACGACCGTCATGCCTTACCAGGAACCGCACCGCACCAATGCGGCGCGGGGCAGGTGGCTGGAAGAGGCGATCGGGCGCGAAGTGAAGCGATTTCGCGAAAAGCTCGGCATCACCATTTCCGAACTGGCCAAGGGGGCGGGCATGTCGGCTGGCATGCTCTCGAAGATCGAAAATGGCGCGACATCGCCCTCGCTTGCCTCGCTTCAAGCGCTGAGCCGGGCCTTGCAGGTGCCGGTCACCGCGCTGTTCCGGGGCTATGAGGAGATCCGCGACGCCAGTTTCGTCAAGGCCGGCCAAGGTCTTACCATCGAACGGCGGGGCACGAGGGCCGGCCACCAATACCAGCTCCTGGGCCACAGTCCCCACGGTCCGCTCATGGTCGAGCCCTATATGATTACGTTGACGCAAGAGTCAGATGTGTTTCCGACCTTCCAGCATGCGGGGCTGGAGTTCCTTTATATGCTGGAAGGCAACGTCGTCTACCGTCACGGCGACAAAACCTACGACATGCACCCCGGCGATGCCCTGTTCATCGACGCCGATGCTCCCCACGGGCCGGAAGAACTCCGCAAGCTGCCGATCCGCTATCTGTCGGTGATCAGCTATCGGCGTGAAGAGTAATTGACAAGGTAGCTACCCGTAGCTACCTTGAGTTCATGAATGTTTCAATTAAGGAAGCAAAGAACAAACTGTCGGAACTCGTCCGCCGCGCCGAGGCGGGGGAGAGGGTGGTGATTACCCGTGACGGAAAGCCGGTGGCCGATCTTTCGCTGCATCAGGAAAAGAAAGGCGGGCTCGATTTTGCAGCTCTCAGAGCCTATAAGGAGCTGCACGGTATTAAAAAATTTGTGGAATATATACCGGAGGATTTCGACGAGCCGCTGCCTGAGGATTTTCTTCTGAAGCCGCTCCCGTGAATCAGCACTACCTCTTGGATACGCATATCATTCTGGCCCTGGTCGACGAACAGCAGGACCAGTTGCCGGGATCAATCCGCACCGCCATCATCGACACTGGGGCTCCAGTGTGGGTTAGCGTGCTCAGCCTCTGGGAGATTGCTATCAAAACCAAGATCGGCAAACTTTCCTTGTCGACGCCATTGGTGAGTTGGCCTGATGCCCTGTTCTTGCTCGGTGCGCAGCTTCTTGAGATAAAGTTCCCCCACGTGGTTGCCGATATAGGGCCGGAGCCCGCAACTAAAGACCCGTTCGACCGGCTCCTTTTGGGAATTTGCGCGGCCGAAAATTTTAAGTTGGTGACGCTCGACCGAGCGCTATCCGAGCATCCCCTGGCTTGGTCTGTTCCTGCTGTGAAATAATAATTCCTACCAGTTGATAACAATCTCGGAGAATGCTATTTAGGTTGGCAAGAGGTGGCCATGTGCGGGATTGT
>JBGTNZ010000241.1:0-3136 GCA_041742805.1 Aestuariivirga sp. | reverse complement strand
GAGATGGGCCCGCTCCTGGCCTTCTTCATCGGCAACTGGAAAGCGGGAATCTTCTGGGGCACCGGCATCTTCATGGTGGCAACCGTGATCGCGCTTGCCGTTTCATGGGCGCTCACCCGCAAGCTTGCCATGGTGCCGCTGATTAGCGCCGTCTTCGTGGCGATCTTCGGCGCGCTCACTCTCTATCTGCAAAGCGATCTCTTCATCAAGGTGAAGGTGACGCTTATCAATGCCCTGTTCGGCGGCATTCTGCTGGGCGGTGCAGCCTTCGGCCGCAATTACCTGAAGGTGGTGATGGGCGAAGCCATGAAACTCACCGAGACCGCCTGGCGAACCTTGACGATCCGCTGGGGTGTTTTCTTTTTCCTGCTTGCTGGATTGAATGAGGCCGTGTGGCGCAACGTCACGACCGACACATGGGTGAATTTCAAGGTCTTTGGCCTGCTTCCGATTACACTGGCCTTCGCCCTAGCCAATGCTCCCTTCATGGCCAGGCACATGATCGAGGACCGGCCCAAGTAGCGGGTTTGAAACACAATGCAGATTTTTCGCAGCGAGCCCTTGTCAAGTGTTGCATTCCGTGCCCTGATGATTTTAATTGTCGAAGCTTTTGCAGTGCACACGGTTTGAGCGTTTGAGCGGGAGCAGGGCATTAAACCAAGCGCGGACAACGCGTACGTTCAAGGGGCAGGAGACAGGGGCATATGGCGGTCAACAAGGACGTGAAACAATTCACGCGCTCTCCTTCGCATTTGCTGAAGCGGGCGGCGCAATATTCCAATCACATTTATATGGACGCGGTCGGCAAGTCCGGTCTCACCCACCGCCAATTCACCGTACTCCTCGCCGTCGACAGCAATGACGGGAGGAGCCAGACCGATCTCGTCAAGGTAACGGGCATCGACCGCTCGACGCTGGCCGATCTCGTGGCGAGGTTGATGGCCCAGGGTTATCTGCAGCGCCGCCGCACCAAGGACGATGGCCGCACCAATGCCATCCGCATCACCGCCATCGGCAAGAAAATGCTGAAGACGGCTCAACCGGGCGCCGACGAAGTGGATCGCCTGCTGCTCTCGCTGGTGCCCGGAGCCGAGCGCAAGGGCTTTCTCGACAATCTCGCCATTCTCGCCGCCGAGATGGACCGCGTTGAACAGAAGGAGCCCGCCAAGTTCTCCCGCAAGTTCAAGATCCGCAAGCGCGCCTGAGCAACGCCTACCTCTGCGGCACTTTTGCTTTTTCGATTTCCCGGCCGAGTGTACCCTCTAGTCCCTCGGGCGTGATCGCCCCGATCCACTTGTAGCGGATCAACCCCGCGCCATCGACGACAAAGCTTTCCGGCACGCCATAAACGCCCCAATCGACGGCGGCGCGGCCTTCGCGGTCGGAGACGATGGCGGCAAAGGGCTGGCCGAGGGTGCCGAGGAAGCGGCGTGCATTTTCCGGTTCATCCTTGTAGTTGATTCCGACCAAACGGATGTCGGAGCGTTTGGCCAATTGCTGCAACAGCGGATGCTCGGTGCGGCAGGGTCCACACCATGAGGCCCAAACATTGACGAGAGTGACCGAGCCCGCCTTGAGGCTTGCCGAATCGAAGGCCGGAACTTCCAGTCCCTCGATAGCGGGCAGCGTTATTTCGGGAACGGGCCTGCCGATCAGCACTGAGGGAATTTCGGAAGGGTCTCCGGACAGGCCGCGCCAGAGCAATGCCGCAAGCGCTGCGAAGAATATGACCGGGAGCACCACCGGCCACACTCGCCGTGAGCGTAGCACTTCGCTCATGGCTGCTCCCTGCGCCGCTCCATTTCCGCGCGCAACATCCGGTCACGCGCCAAAATATAAATGGCAAGGCCCGCCAGCAGGACAAGCGACAGTCCATAGGCTCCAATCACGAACCCCGTGTGGACGGCGGCGAAATCCATCAGCGATCTCCGATGTCGGCGATGCGGATTTGGCGCAGTTTGCGCGCCGCGATCTCGCTTCGCATCGCCACCAGTTGCAATGCGAGAAACAGAAAGGCATAGGCAAGCCCCATAACCAGGAGCGGCCACAGCATCGAAGGCGCGATTGCGGGCCCGCCCAGGCGGAATACGCTGGCTGGCTGATGCAGCGAGTTCCACCAATCAACCGAGAACTTGACGATGGGTACATTGACGAAGCCCACCAGCGCCACGACGCGGGCAATCATGGCGGCGCGGTGCGGCTCGTCGATGGCCTGCCACACCGCCATGTAGCCCACATAAAGCAGGAACAACACGAACATGGAGGTGAGCCTTGCATCCCACACCCACCAGGTGTTCCAGATGGGCTTGCCCCACAGAGATCCGGTGACCAGTGCCAGAAAGCAGAACACAGCACCTATGGGCGCTGCCACTTTCGCCGCCGCGTCCGCCAGCGGGTGGCGGAAAATGATCGCCATGGCGCTCGCCAGTGCCATGGCGGTGTAAACAACAAGCGCCATCCACGCGGCCGGCACATGCACATACATGATGCGCACGGTTTCGCCCTGCTGATAGTCCGCGGGCGCGGTGACGAGCGCGCCGTAGAGACCGATGATGAGCAGGGCAACGGTCACCGCCCAGATGTAAGGCAGCGCGGCATTGGCAAGACTCGCAAAGCGGTTTGGATTGGCGAGATATTGCATGACTTTCTTTTTAATCCGCCGTGCTCATTTGAGATAGGACCTGAGTGCCGCAGCCGCGGCCAGGGGTGAAAGCACAAGACTGGCAAGCGCCAGCGCCGCCAGTATCAGCAGCGAGGATGTGGCGATATCGGGGCCGCCGGAGGAGGCCGCAACGCCGAAGATCAACACCGGCACATAAAGCGGTAGCACCAGCAGCGATACCAGAAGGCCGCCGCGCCTGAGCCCCACCGTGACCGCGGCACCTATGGCGGCGAGCAGCGAGAGGGTGATCGAGCCCAGCGCCATGGCCAGCGCCAGCGGCGCAATGGCCGCGGGATCGAGATTGATCAGAAAACCGAGCACAGGCGCTGCAACTGCCAGTGGCAAGCTCGTCGACAGCCAATGGGCTACCGCCTTGGCCAAGGCCATGATTTCGAACGGCACCGGCCCCATGGCCATGATGTCAAGCGAACCATCCTCGTAGTCCTGCTGGAAGATGCGGTCAGCCGACAAAAG
>JBGTNZ010000240.1:0-5163 GCA_041742805.1 Aestuariivirga sp. | reverse complement strand
GCAGGGGCTTTCCGTTGAAATAGATTTCACCCTTGGATGGCGGCAAGAGCCCGGTAATCGCCCGCGCCAAGGTCGACTTGCCGGAACCGGATTCTCCCACCACCGCCACGGTGGAGCCTCTCGAAATCTGCATGGTGACGTTATCGAGAACCTTGATCGCGCCGCCGTAACTCGCATCGACATTTTGCGCGCGAAGAATAATGTCTTCGCTGATCGATTCAGGCTTGTGCAGTTTGCGCACGGCCCACAAGGTCTTGGTGTAATCCTCCGTTGGCGCCTTCAGCATTTCGCGGGTCGTCGATTCCTCGACGAGCTTGCCATAGCGCAACACCATGATGCGGTGCGCCATTTGGGCCACCACGGCCAGATCATGAGTGATGTAGATGGCGGCGGTGTCGAACTGCTCCACGATATCGCGCATGGCGGCGAGCACTTCGACCTGTGTGGTGACGTCAAGCGCGGTTGTCGGCTCATCAAAGATGATCAGATCGGGGCGGCAGGACATGGCCATGGCGGTCATGGCACGCTGCAACTGGCCGCCGGACACCTGATGGGGGAAACGCTCCCCGATCGTCTCGGGCTTGGGCAGCCGCAAACGCTTGTAGAGATCGCGCGCGTCGGCCTCGGCCGCCTCTCGCGTCTTGATATTGTGGGTGACAGCCGTTTCAACTGTCTGATCGATGAGCTGATGGGCCGGATTGAACGCGGCAGCCGCACTTTGGGCGACATAGGCAATGCGTGAACCCCAGAGCGCGCGGCGCTCCTCTTCCGAGAGAGCCAGCAGGTCCATGCCATCGAATATGATGGAGCCTGCGGAAATCCGGCACCCCGGCCGCGCAAAACCCATGCCGGCCAGGCCCAATGTTGACTTGCCAGCTCCGGATTCGCCGATGAGGCCAAGAACTTCACCGCGCCGCAAGGTGAGGTCGATGCCCTTGACGATGGGGTTCCAGACATCCTCGCTCTGGCCATCGATCTTGAGGCCCTTGATTTCGAGAAGGACTTCGCCTTTGACGCGCTTTTTTTCGATGGTCATTACTTGAGTCCGCTTGTTCTATGTAAAAACCAGTCGACGACAAAATTTACGGCAACCGTCAAGAGGGCGATGGCCGCTGCCGGATAAAGCGGCGCTGGGTTGCCGAAGGTGATGAGGGTTTTGTTTTCAGCGACCATCGATCCCCAGTCGGCGGTTGGCGGCTGGATGCCGACGCCGAGAATGAGAGCGCCGATATAGTGAGGAACACGAAGCAGAAGCGCAGGCCGAACTCGGTGATGAGCGGCGGCAGAATGTTGGGGACGATTTCCTTAAAGACGATCCAGCTCATCTTCTCGCCCCGGAGCTTGGCGGACTCGACGTAGTCCATGACCACGACATTGAGCGCCACAGCGCGGGAAAGGCGGAACACCCGGGTTGAATCGAGGAGAGCCAGAATGATCACGAGGTTGACGAGACTCTTGCCGGCTACGGCCAGCATCATCAGCGCAAAGATCAATACCGGGATGGCGAGAAAGGCATCGACCACCCGCGATACGCCCTGATCCAGCCAGCCGCGCTTCAGCGCCGCGAGGACACCGAGAGTGCCGCCGAAAAGGAAAGATATCAAAGTGGTGATGAGAGCGATGCCGATAGTGTTTCGGGCGCCATAAATCAGGCGAGACAGAAGATCGCGGCCGATTTGATCGGTGCCCAGCCAGAATTCCGGCGAGGAAAACTGATAGGCCTTGCCTACGACCTGGGCCTCGCCATAGGGGGCGATGACCGGCGCGAAAATCGCCAGAATCGCATAGATCAGAATGACGGTCATTCCGAACCAGGCGCTGATGGGAGCCGATTTGAGGGTGCGCACCACGTTTTGAGAGGCGGTGCGCCGTGCCTTGATGTTGCGAGTTGGTGCCGCGGCAGTGGTCATTTGGGGTACAACAATCTTGGATTGGTGACGATGGAAACAATATCGGCGAGGAGATTGAGGATGATGTAGGTGGCCGCAAAGATGAGCGCGCAGGCTTGCACCACCGGCATGTCGCGGCTGGCCACGGCATCAACCATCATCTGGCCGATGCCGGGATAGACAAAGACAACTTCGACCACGACGACGCCAACGATCAGATAGGCCATGTTGAAGGCGATAACCGTGGCGATGGGCGCCCAGGCGTTGGGAAGCGCGTGGCGCCGGATAACATCGGACTTGGACACGCCCTTTAACTGTGCCATTTCGATATAAGGACTGGCGAGCAAATTGATGATGGCCGCGCGTGTCATGCGCATCATGTGGGCGATGATCACGAGGGTCATGGTTAGAGCAGGTAACGCGGCACGGGTTAGATGTTCAAGGAATGGTGTGTCGCCGCTGACTGTAGAGAGCGGCGAGAGCCATCTGAGCTGGATGGCGAAGACGAACATCAGAACGTAGGCCACGAAAAATTCCGGGAGCGCGATTGTCGTCAACGTCACGGAATTGACAATACGGTCAAACCAGGAATTGCGGTAAAGTGCGGCCATCGCTCCCAAAAAGAGCGAGAACGGAACAGCGATGATCGCCGCCATGGCGGCGAGGAAAAACGTGTTGTAAAGGCGAGGTGCGATCGTGGCCGTGACATCGCGCTTCATGCTGCCACTCAGGCCCGAATAGGAGGATCCAAAGTCGCCTTGCAAGGCGTTGCCGATCCATTCGAAATAGCGAACGACGGCGGGACGATCGAGACCAAGTTCCTTCTTGAATATTTCCACCGTTTCGGGCGTGGCTCCCTGGCCCAGAATATTTTCGGCGTAGCCACCCGGCAGAAATTCAAGCGATGAAAAGATAATTACGGACACAGCAAGAAGCGTCAGCGCGCCGAGCCCCAAGCGTTGCAGAACAGTTCTCAGAACTGGATGCATTCTTCTCTCCCCCGTTGGCTCTTATCGGCCATCATTTTTGATAGTAGCATAACGCTAGAGCATCGCCACAAAAAAACCACGCTCAAAGTTGCGGACGAATCGTTGCGCAGGAGCGACCAAAAAAACCCCGCCGTTTCCGGCGGGGCTTCGTTATCGCTAAGCGGCGTTCAATGGATTACGCCATCCACCAACGCTCAGTCATGTAGCCGCCGTCGCTGTCCTGGTCGGCGTTCAGTTCGCCATGCGCCACCGCGGTGTTGAGCGCGCCGACGAAGTTGTAGAACATCAGCACGACTTGGCCGCCTTCATCATGCACGATCTGCTGGCACTCGGCATACATCGCGGCGCGCTTGGCTTCATCAAGCTCGCTGCGGGCCTGAACGAGCAGTTCGTTGAAGCGCGCATTCTTGAAGTGCGTGTCGTTCCACGGTGCGCCGTCTGCAAGAGAGATCGACAGCATCGTATCCACCGAGGGGCGGCCGCCCCAATAGCACATGGACCAGGGCTTCTTGAGCCAGACGTTGGACCAATAGCCGTCGTCGGGCTCGCGGATCACGTTGATCTCGATGCCCGCGGCCGCAGCGTGACTCTGCATCAGCAGGGCCGCATCCATGGCGCCGGGGAAAGCGGCGTTCGGCGGGCAGGAGAAATCGACCTTGAGATTTTCGATACCGGCTTCCTTCAAGATCGCCTTGGCCTTTTCCGGATCGTAGGTGTGCTTCGGCTCCGGATCGATCGCGTATTTCATCGACGAGCCGATGGGGTTGTCATTGCCGGGCTTGCCATAGCCGTACAACACCTTGTCCACCAACTCCTGGCGGTTGATGGCGTATTTTATCGCCTTGCGTACCGCGGGATTGTCGAACGGCGGCGCATCGCACAGCATGGGCGCGGTGTAGGGCGTCGGTCCGCTCTGATTGTAAATTTCCGTGTTGGGCGCATTTTTCAACATGTCGATGGTCTTGAGATCGGCACGGTCGATAAAATGCACTTCGCCGGAGAGATAAGCGTTAGTGCGCGCCGCGACGTCGGAGATCGTCAGCATCTCGATGGCGTCGAACCAAGTGTCCTTGAAGAAGTTGGGGTTGCGCTCGCCAACCAGCTTCACACCCGGCTCATAGGATTTCAGAACATAAGGACCGGCGCCGACGCCCTTCTCCCATTGGATCTTGCCGTCCGCCGAAGGATAAATCGACAGGTGATAATCGGTGAAGCCGTAGGGCAGGTCCACATTGCCCGAATTGAGTTCGATGACGACCGTTTCGGGTCCATCGGCCTTAACGCTGGTCACGCCGGGCAAGTATTCTTTCGCCGGCGACTTCGAGTCAGGGCCGATGTGATAGTTGATGGTCGCCACGACGTCGTCGGAGGTGAGCGTCTTGCCGTCGTGGAAGGTGATGCCCTTGCGAAGCTTGATGACCCATTTCTTGGCGCCATCGGAAGGTTCAAAGGATTCGGCGACGTGCATCGTCACTTCGCCCTTGGGATTGAGCTGGGTGAGCGCCGCGCCGAAGGTCGACTTGCCAAACTGGAAGTTGAATCCGTTGGTCCATGTGGCGGGATCGAGCGAGTCGGTCGTGGAGCCATGCCCATGACCGGCCTTGAAGGTGCCGCCCTTCTTGGGTTCGGCGCGGGCGGCGGTCACGAACATCTGGTTCGCAGCGGCCACGGTGATGCCCGAGGCTACGGCAAATTGTATAAAATCGCGGCGGGAAAGCTTGCCCTTGCTTACGGCTTTTTGGGCGAGCTTCATTTTCATTTCGAATTCGGTCATGTTTTCACTCCCTGGGTGACCAAAATGATGACAGCAGATTTGGTGGATGCAGACGGAATGCCGCCCGGCGAACCCTGTGCCGCGCCAACACGCCAATGCCGTCCGTTTTTGTTTTTCTTCTTGCGCAAAGCGAAATTGCAGTTTGCAGATTACGGGGGGACTGGCAAGTTAATTTCACCGCAGGCGCTTTCCATCTGATATTGCTGTTAAATTTTACCCGGCGGCGAGACTTTCGGGATCGAAGCGGTATTTGGTCGAACAAAACTCGCAGGTGACTTCGATCTGGCCGCCGTCCACCATGGCGGCGCGTTCTTCCGGCGGAAAGTTCCGCAGCATCGTGGCGACGGTCTCCGTTGAACAGGTGCAATGGCGTTTTAGTCGCTGGCCTGGATAAACGGTGACGCCATCCTCGTGGTAAAGCCGATAGAGCAATTGTTGCGGGGTGAGCATGGGATCAAGCATCTCATGGGCCTCAACGGTATCGAGCAACAGGCGCGCCTTTACCCAATCA
>JBGTNZ010000239.1:0-3508 GCA_041742805.1 Aestuariivirga sp. | reverse complement strand
GGCGCCATAGACGATGCCTTCGGCGACGGACTTCTTGCCCTCGTACATCAGGTTGTTCATGAACTTCGAGACGATAAGATCGCCGAATTTCGGGTCCGGATTGATCTCGCGTTTTTCGGCGCGGTGACGACGTGACATGTTCTAAGCCCTCCCCGCTCTATTTCGGACGTTTCGCGCCGTATTTCGAACGGCGCTGGCGACGCTTGACGACGCCTTGCGTATCGAGAATGCCGCGGATGATGTGATAACGAACGCCCGGGAGATCTTTCACGCGGCCGCCGCGGATCATCACCACCGAATGTTCCTGGAGATTATGGCCTTCGCCGGGAATGTAGCTCACCACTTCGAAGCCGTTGGTCAAGCGCACCTTGGCGACCTTGCGGAGCGCCGAGTTCGGCTTTTTCGGCGTGGTCGTATAAACGCGCGTGCAAACACCGCGCTTTTGCGGGCACGATTGCATCGCCGGCACCTTGTTCCGGTAGGTCGGAGCTAGGCGCGGCTTGCGGATAAGCTGGTTGATGGTCGGCATCAGGCCCTTGTTCTCTTCTTGATAACCAATGAAACCCTTTAACCCATGCTCAAAGGCACTGTCCGATCCGGGTTCCTGGATCGCGCAGTGCCCAAAACCAGAGGACCGCACAGCCGGCAGGGCCATGAGGTCTTGACCTTGAATTTAATCGTCTTGCTCTCCAGCCAGCGTTTCGGTGCGCGAAGCACCGACTGCCTGCTGCTTGAGAACGAGCCGGGTTCTACTCGGGCGAGTCCCATCCGTCAACCCCTGAGTGGCGGAAAAGCGCCGCCACAATTGACCCCAATCCGGCCACATCATTGCCCTTGCAGGAGGTCACGTTCGAGCTTGCGGCGACGGATCAACCGGAATTTGGACATAAGAGGGGATTCTCGCCATGACGATTAGCAAAACCTGGTGGCACGAACTTAATACCTGGGAGCCCGAGACGGCATTGGCTTTCTACGGCAACACCCTGGGCTGGCAATTTGAGCCGGCACCTTTGCCGGATGGCGCCGCATACTGGATAGCCCGCAAGGATGGACGCCCCGTCGGCGGCATCTTCGAATTGACGGCACCGGACTACGACGGGATCCCCTCCCACTGGATGACCTATATGTCGGTGGCCGATATCGATCGGGCCGAAACCGAGACAACCAGCGCCGGTGGCGAAGTCATGCGGCCAGCCACCACGGTTCCAGGTGTTGG
The DNA here is from genome assembly GCA_041742805.1 of Aestuariivirga sp. Lineage (GTDB taxonomy): Bacteria > Pseudomonadota > Alphaproteobacteria > Rhizobiales > Aestuariivirgaceae > Aestuariivirga. The sequence continues at coordinate 2,292 of JBGTNZ010000239.1, read as the reverse complement.
CAAACTATCCGTCGTCACCGATTCTACCGGCGCCATGATCGGCCTTATCGAGCCAGATACGGTTCACGCCGCTACACCTGTGCACTAATCGAAGGCGCAGCGCCGCATCTGGGCGTTTGGCGGCTTGAAGCGTTCAACGCTTGCGGTGTCAGCACGGCCATGATGAGAATGGGATCATTTTGAGGTTCCAAGGTGATGCTGCGCGAGGATATCAGACCGAAACTTTGGTCGGGGACGGCAGTGGCGTGGGAGGTTGCGGAAGAACCCGTTCCCTATCTCAACGCGGTCGCGCGCATGGAACGAGAGGTCGAGGTGATCGCAAAGGGCGCTGCCCCGGAACGTGTGTGGCTGCTGGAGCACCCTCCCCTCTACACGGCGGGGACCAGCGCCAGGGATTCCGGCCTTGTGGAGCCGGATCGCTTTCCGGTGTTTCGAACCGGGCGTGGCGGGCAATATACCTATCACGGCCCTGGCCAGCGCGTGGCCTATGTGATGCTCGACCTCAGGCGGCGGGGACAGGATGTGCGGGCCTTTGTCGCTGGCCTTGAACAATGGCTGATTGGCGCCCTCGCAGCCTTCAATGTGAGAGGCGAGCGCCGCGAGGACCGTGTCGGTGTCTGGGTCCGCAACGGTAACCGCGACGACAAGATTGCCGCCATCGGCATCCGCGTGCGCCGCTGGGTGACGTTCCACGGCATCAGCTTCAACGTCGATCCGGACCTTACGCATTTCAGCGGCATCGTTCCCTGCGGCGTTACGGGACATGGCATCACTAGCCTCGCCGATCTCGGTTTGCCGGTTACCATGGCTGATGCAGACATTGCCCTTAAGTCCGCCTTTTCCACAATTTTCAGCCCGCTCACTAAAGTGTGATTGTAAAAATTACATTTCGGTTATATATAACAGCTCTAGTTACAGAAAGGGCTACCCATGAAACTTTATTTTTCCCCCGGCGCCTGTTCGCTTGCTCCCCACATCGTGCTTGAAGAACTGGGACAAAAGCACAGTCTCGAGAAGGTCGATCTTGCTGTCCATAAAACCGAAAAAGGCGCTGATTACTACCAAGTGAATCCCAAGGGCTACGTACCAGCCCTCGATATTGGCGAGGCTCACGTACTCACGGAGGTGCCCGTGGTCATTCAGTATATCGTGGATAAGGCGGGCAACACTGAACTGTTGCCCAAGACAGGCACCATGGAGCGCTACCGCGCGATGGAAATGCTGAACTTCATCACTGCTGAAATGCACAAGGGCCTGGGCGGCTTGTTCTACAAGCCTGTGCCCGAAGCCCGCAAAGCTATTGTCGAAAAATTCTCGAAGCGTTTGGACTGGCTCGAAACCAAATTGGGCAAGGCCAAATACATACTGGGGAATACCTTTTCGGCGGCTGACGCCTATGCTTTCACCGTGCTGAGCTGGGCGCCGATGCTGAACTTCGATCTGAAACCCTGGAAGAACGTGTCGGACTATGTGGCTCGCATCGCCGCGCGGCCCTCGGTGCAAGCGGCAATGAAGGCAGAAGGCCTCAAAGTCGCAGAAGCGGCTTAACAATCATCTCCTCGCTCCGCGGAACGGGGCGAGGAGAATTTGCATCGTCTACACGAACTCCATGATCACCGCGTCGACGGCGAGGCTATCGCCTTTCCGGACATTGACTTTCTTCACCGTAACATCACGCTCGGCACGGAGGATGTTCTCCATTTTCATGGCCTCGACGATGGCAAGTGGCTCGCCGGTTTTCACCTCCTGCCCCTCGCCCACGGCAATCGCGATGACGAGGCCGGGCATGGGGCACACGAGCTGCTTTGCAGTATCCGCCGCAGCCTTCTCCGGCATTAGCTTCACAAGCTCCGCCTCACGTCGCGTGAACACATAAGCATCAACCGTCGCGCCGCGATGGCTCAGCCTGTAGCCATTGAGAATGGGGCGCACCTGCACGGTTACATCCTGGGCGGAAATCTCGCCCCGGAACACCGGATGCCCGGGGGCCCAGCCGCTTTGATCGGCGATGTAGTCTGTCTCCGCCGTTACCTCCACATCGTGCCATTCCTGGCCGAGCTTGGCCACGCGCTGCTCCGCGTGGCGCGCAATATTGCCGTTCATTTGCGTGTTGATCTTGCGCTTGCGGCGATTTTCGACATGATCGAGAATCGTTGCGACCTTCGACAGCGTGGCAGATAGTTCAGGCGTCAGCGCGGCGCCGTAAAAACTATCGCCGAATTCCTCGGAGATGAATCCCGTCGACAGGTTGCCCGTGATCCAGCGGGGCGTTTGCATGATGGCCGACAGGAA
>JBGTNZ010000238.1:0-5534 GCA_041742805.1 Aestuariivirga sp. | reverse complement strand
TGAAGCCCGATCCGGCGAAGTGCTCGGTTACCGCCTGGATCTTGATCGGGTTGCGCAGATCGGGCTTGTCGGTGCCGTACCAGCGGATCGCATCGCGGAAGGCGATCTTCGGAAATACCGGCGTCACAGCCATGCCGTTGCCGAACTCCTGGAACACGCCGCGGAGTACGGGCTCCACTGCCTCGAACACATCCTCCTGCGTGACAAAGCTCATCTCTATATCGAGCTGGTAGAATTCACCAGGGCTCCGGTCGGCGCGGGCGTCCTCATCGCGAAAGCAGGGCGCAATCTGGAAATAGCGGTCGAAGCCCGACATCATGATGAGTTGCTTGAACTGCTGGGGCGCTTGCGGCAGCGCGTAGAATTTGCCGGGGTGGATGCGGCTCGGCACCAGATAATCGCGCGCGCCCTCCGGCGAGGACGCGGTAAGGATCGGCGTCTGGAATTCAAAGAAGCCCTGGTCCTTCATGCGGCGGCGGAGCGAGTCGATGATCTGGCCTCGCTTCATGATGTTGCCGTGGATGCGGTCGCGGCGGAGATCGAGGAAGCGGTATTTGAGTCGGATGTCTTCGGGATATTCAGTATCGCCAAACACCGGCAGCGGCAGTTCCGCCGCCTGGGAATGCACCTCGATGGTGGCGGCGAAGATTTCGACAAGACCGGTGGGCATTTCGCGGTTCTCGGTGCCCTTGGGCCTGGCACGCACCTTGCCGTCGACGCGGATCACCCATTCGGAGCGCAATTTCTCCGCCTCGGCGAAGGCTGGCGAATCCGGGTCGGCCACGATCTGCGTCACGCCGTAGTGATCCCTGAGATCGATGAACAGCAGCCCGCCATGGTCGCGCACCCGGTGAACCCAGCCGGAGAGGCGAACCTCCCGCCCGGCATCGTCAAGTCTCAACTGGCCACAATTGTGGCTCCGGTAGGCGTGCATCAGTCCCCGCAAAATCCGCTGAATTCGCGGGAACAGCGCATGGGGGGTGCGATTTGTCAAGGATGGCCGAGCGCCGATTTGCTCTCAACTCTCCGCTCCGCTACACCCCGCCCCCATGAACAAGCATGTGCCAAGGGTGGGCCTTGTGTCGCTGGGCTGCCCCAAGGCGCTGGTCGATAGCGAGCGGATTCTGACGCAATTGCGCGCCGAGGGCTATGTGATCGCGCCGGGCTATGACAATGCCGATGTGGTGATCGTCAACACCTGTGGGTTCCTCGATAGCGCCAAGGAAGAGTCGCTTTCCGCCATGGGCGAGGCGTTGACGGAAAACGGCCGGGTCATCGTTACGGGGTGTCTCGGCGTGGAGGCCGACAGGATAAGGGCCGCGCATCCCGGCGTGCTCGCGGTCACGGGGCCCCATCAATATGCAGCGGTGGTGGGCGCGGTGCATAAGGCGCTGCCGCCGATGCACGATCCGATCTACGATCTGGTGCCGCCGCAGGGGCTGCATCTGACGCCCAAACATTATGCCTATCTGAAAATTTCCGAGGGCTGCAACAATCGCTGCTCCTTCTGCATCATCCCCTCGATCCGGGGCGATCTCGTATCGCGTCCCATGGCCTCGGTGCTTTACGAGGCGGAGCGGCTGGTGAAGGCAGGCGTCAAGGAACTGCTGGTGATCTCGCAGGACACCAGCGCCTATGGCGTCGACGTGAAATATGCGGCCAGCAAATTCCACGGCCGCGAGGTGCGCGCCAAGTTCTATGACATGGCCAAGGAGCTGGGCGAACTCGGCGCCTGGGTCCGAATGCACTACGTCTATCCCTACCCCCATGTTGACGACGTAATCCCGCTGATGGCGGAGGGAAAGATACTTCCCTACCTCGACATTCCTTTCCAGCATGCAGCGCCCGGCGTGCTGAAGGCGATGAAGCGCCCGGCCAACCAGGAAAAGGTGCTGGAACGGCTCGCGGCATGGCGCAAAATCTGCCCGGATATCGCCATCCGCTCCACTTTCATCGCCGGGTTCCCCGGCGAGACGGAGGCTGATTTCGAATATCTATTGCAATGGCTGAAGGAAGCACGCCTCGAGCGCGTTGGCTGCTTTAAATACGAAGCAGTCTCGGGCGCCAAGGCCAACGACCTCGGCCTGCCCCAAGTGCCCGCCGAGGTGAAGCAGGAGCGCTGGGACCGCTTCATGGCGACACAGCAGGGGATTTCTATTGAAATTTTTCAGGCCAAGGTTGGCCGGGAAATCGAGGTTCTTGTGGACGAGATCGACACGGAGAATGGGGAAGCCGTCGCCCGCTCGCCGTGGGATGCGCCGGAAATCGACGGTAACGTCTTTTTGCCCGGCGAAATCGCGCTGAAGCCCGGCGACAAGGTCCGTGTCCGGATCATCGAAGCGGAAGAATATGATTTGATTGGGGAAGTGATCCGCTAACCGCGAATGTCCGGCGTATCGATGTGCTCAGGCCGCACGCCGACGCCCACCAGCCAGGCGGGGATGCGTTGCAGCGCCGGGATATATTGCAGAAGTTTGACGGCCCAGGGCGCTTGCAACTGTCCCTGGCTCTCGAGCACGCGGCTGATGAGCCGGTCCTGGATCAGCACCTGCATGCGCTGGGTGACCCGTGTCGGGAATTCGCGACGGGCCTGCACCGCTTTCAGATGATCGAGGCCCGCCGTGCCCGATTTCAAAGGTGCGGCAAGTATATTTGCCGCGGCCACCGCATCCTGCACCGCGAGATTGATCCCCACTCCGGCAATTGGGGACATGGCATGAGCGGCATCGCCGATGCAGAGGAGGCCGGGCTTGAACCAGGTGCGGAGCCGGTCGATCGTCACGGTGAGCAGCTTGATATCTTCCCAAGTCGCCAGTTCCTCCTCGCGCCCACGCAGGAAGGGCGACATCTCAACCACGCGGTGCCGGAAACTGTTCAATCCGGCGCGTTGGATCGCCTCGAAACTGCCTTTCGCGATAACGTACGCGCACTGCCAGTAGTCGCCGCGATTGAGCATCACCAGCATGCGTCCCGCTTCCACATGCCCGAAGGTCTGGGATTCATCACTGTCGTGGCGGGAGAGGCGGAACCACAGCACATCGATTGGCGCACCGAAATCGTCCACGGCAAGACGCGCCTCGGCTCGGACAATCGAGTGCCTGCCATCGGCGCCAACCACCAGATCGGCCTGAACCTCTCGCGGACCTTTGGGGGTATTCACTCGAACACCGGCGATGCGCCTCGCCCTTTCAATGAGACTGGTAACTTCCCAGCGCATGTGCAGTTGGAAACCCGGATAGGTCTTGGCCTGATCGGCAATAAAATCGAGAAAGTCCCATTGCGGCATCAGGGCGATAAACTTGCAGCGCCCCGGCACGCGGCTAAAATCCGCGATGGTGACGCGCGTGTTGCCGATCTGCCCGGCGAGGCAGCGCACTTCCTGATGGGGTCTTTGCAGAAATTCCTCAAGCAGGCCGAGCTCGTGCATCAGTTCCAGTGTCGAGGGATGAATGGTATCGCCACGAAAATCGCGCAGAAAGTCGGCGTGTTTCTCCAGCACCACAACATCGACACCGGCGCGGGCCAGCAAGAACCCCAGCATCATGCCCGCCGGCCCGGCTCCAGCAATGCAGCAGGTGGTGCTTATAGGTTCTAAAGCGGGATGTTGTCGTGTTTCTTCCACGGATTGGCGAGCTCCTTGTGGCGCAGCATGTTGAGGGCGCGAGCCACGCGCTTACGGGTCGAATGGGGTATGATGACCTCGTCGAGAAAGCCCCGCTCCGCGGCGACGAAAGGATTGGCGAAGCGTGTCTCGAACTCCTTGATGCGGCCCTTGATCTTCTCGGCATCGCCAAGCTCCGACCGGTAAATGATCTCGGCAGCCCCCCTTGAACCCATGACGGCGATCTCGGCGGTTGGCCAGGCATAGTTGACGTCGCCCCGCAGGTGTTTCGAGGCCATGACCACATAGGCTCCACCATAGGCCTTTCGAGTAATGACAGTGATTTTGGGAACCGTCGCCTCGGCATAGGCGAAGAGCAACTTGGCTCCGTGCTTGATGAGGCCGCCATACTCCTGCGCCGTTCCGGGCAGGAAGCCCGGCACATCGACCAAAGTTACGATTGGAATGTTGAAGCAATCGCAGAAGCGCACGAAGCGCGCGCCCTTACGGCCAGCATCGCTGTCGAGCGTGCCCGCCAGCACCATGGGCTGGTTGGCGACAATTCCCACAGTCCGCCCGCCGATTCGGGCAAGCCCGGTCACGATATTTTTCGCGTGCGCTTCCTGAATTTCGAAGAAGTCGCCCTCGTCCACCATCTTCACGATCAGCTCTTTGATGTCATAGGGCTGGTTCTGGCTGGCGGGGATCAGCGTATCGAGCGACATATCGATCCGCTCTGGATCGTCGAACTGCGGCATTTCGGGAATGGGCGAAGTGTTGGACGAGGGCAAAAAGTCGATCAACCGGCGCATTTGCAGGAGAGCCTCGACATCATTGTCGTAAGCCTTGTCGGCGATGGAGGATTTCGTGGTGTGCACAGAGGCGCCGCCGAGTTCTTCGGCGGTCACGGTCTCGTTGGTGACGGTCTTCACTACATCGGGACCGGTAACAAACATGTAGCTGGTGCCGCGCACCATGAAAATGAAATCGGTCATGGCGGGAGAATAGACATCGCCGCCGGCGCAGGGCCCCATGATCACGGAAATCTGCGGGATGACGCCCGAGGCCAACACGTTGCGCTGGAACACTTCGCCATAACCGCCAAGCGCATTGACGCCCTCCTGGATGCGGGCACCGCCGGCGTCGAACAATCCGATGATGGGCGCGCGGTTTTGCAGCGCCATGTCCTGAATCTTGGTGATCTTGCGGGCATGGGCTTCCGAGAGCGAGCCGCCGAACACGGTGAAGTCCTTGGAGAAGACATAGACCACGCGGCCGTTGACGGTGCCCCAGCCGGTGACCACGCCGTCGCCCGGATATTTGGTTTTCTCCATTCCGAAATCGGTGCAGCGGTGTTCGACGAACATGTCGAACTCCTCGAAGGAGCCCTCATCGAGAAGCAGCTCGACCCGTTCGCGAGCCGTCAGCTTGCCGCGTTTGTGCTGGGCGGCTACGCGCTTTTCTCCGCCGCCGGCGCGAGCTTCGGCGCGGCGCGCTTCCAGTTTCGCCAGAACGTCCTGCATGGTGTCCCCTCTTCTCTTATTTTCCTCTCCCTTGGGAGAGGAAGGGGCCCAAGCGAAGCTTGGGAAGGTGAGGGGACACGGAGCTTCAATTGCAAGACCTGATCCCCTCATCCTCCATCGCGTTCCGCGATGGCCCCTCCTTCTCCCTATGGGAGAAGGGACAGAGCGTCAAATACGGCACAACTTCAGAAAACGGCAGCAGGCGAGAAATTCCTGGTGGCGCACGGCGCGGCGACTGGCGGCTTCCTCATCTTCGCCCCAGTTTTCGATCTGGTAATCCTCGTCCACATGGGCGGCGGTCCAGGCGGCTTCGGGAGGAAGAGCGCTTCGCGCCAGCATCAGGGCGATGAGCGCTGAGCCGGTAAGCGTCATAATATTGTGGAGGGCGGCAATCTCGTAGTTGTTCATCT
>JBGTNZ010000237.1:0-7725 GCA_041742805.1 Aestuariivirga sp. | reverse complement strand
GCCGCAACCGGGGTTTCGTGTTCCAGTCCTACAGTCTTTTTGAGTGGATGACAGTTGAGAAAAATATCCGTTTCGCATTGGAGAAAAGCAGAATATCCGTCGCCGAAAAGGCCGAACTGGTTTCCCATTTCATCCAAGCCGTCGGATTGGCCGGATTCGAGAAAGCCTATCCGAAGCAACTATCTGGCGGAATGCAACAGCGCGTGGCGATCGCGAGGGCTCTTGTCTACAAGCCTTCCATCCTCTTGATGGATGAGCCCTTCGGCGCGCTTGATGCCCAAACGCGCGGCATGATGCAGGAACTTCTGCTGAAGATCTGGGATGACTCCAAGATGACCGTTATTTTTGTGACACATGACGTGGACGAGGCGATTTTCCTCGCCGACCGTGTGGTCGTTCTCGCGAGCCGGCCGGGTCTGGTCAAGAACGATATGAAGATCGAGCTCGACAGGCCGCGCTCATATAAAATCCTCACGGACAGGAAATTCTCCGCATACAAACGCGAAATCCTTTCGGAGATACGCGAGGAGACATTGAAGGTCATGGCCATGGAACGCTCCTGAGATGAAAAAAGAAAAGGCAAGACAAGCCGCCTGGTATGAACTCGCGAAGCTCTCGCACGCGGAGCGGCAGTCGCTGTTATCGCGAACGGAGGCTGATCTCGGTTATTTTCTTGAACGCGTGGCGCCAATCATCGAAGCAGTACGGGTTGAAGGTGACGTGGCGCTTGCACGGTTTGCGCGCGAATTTGACAAAGCCCCGATAAATCCGAACCAGATCGCCGTGACGAACACGGATTTCGCGGAGGCATTCGCCACCCTTGAGCCCGCGATGATAGAGACGCTTGAATACTCCGCCGATAATATAAGGCGTTTCCACGAATCCCAGCGCCCCGGCGAGATGTGGATGAAAGAGATCAGGCCTGGCGTTTTTGTAGGCGAGCGTTTTACGGCTGTGGATAGCGCCGCGCTCTATTGTCCCCGGGGCAAAGGCTCGTTTCCTTCCATGATACTGATGACGGCCATCCCGGCCGTTGTCGCGGGTGTTCCACTGCCCATTATCCTCACGCCACCGGGCGCGGACGGGAAGGTGGACGCCGCGACCCTTGTTGCGGCCAGGCTTTCCGGCGTCGAACGGGTCTATAAGGCAGGTGGCGCACAGGCGGTCGCTGCGGCGGCCTATGGGACGCAGTCAATTCCTCGATGCTGCAAGATCGAGGGACCGGGAAGCCCCTGGTTCATCGCGGCGAAGCGCCTTCTGCAGGGCACAATTTCATCGCGCCTGCCTGCCGGACCCAGCGAAAGCATCATTCTGGCCGACGAGTCTGCTGATCCCGGCATGATGGCGCTCGATTTGCTGATCGAAGCGGAACACGGTTCTGATAGTTCCGCCTTTCTTGTGACCTGGTCGAGGTCGCTGGCCGAGGCGGCGAGAGCCGCCGTGCCAGGCTACTGGGCGCGTATGGGAGCCCAGCGCGTCGAATATTCGGCAGCCGTTCTCGGAGGCACGAACGGCGGCATCGTTCTTGCCGATTCGCCGCGGCACGCTTACGATTTCATCAACGACTACGCGCCCGAACATCTGCAGATACTGTCAAAATCTCCCTTCGAGCACCTCTCCCATATTCGGAATGCTGCCGAAATCCTGCTTGGTGAGCACACGCCGAGTTCGATCGCAAATTACATGATGGGGCCGAATGCCGTGCTTCCGACTGCGGGAGCAGCCCGCACCCATTCGCCCCTGAGCGTTCATGACTTTCTCAAAAGCTCTTCCTTGGGCTACATCACGCCTAAAGGCTACGCCGAAATGGCGCCGCACACGCACCGCTTCGCCACCTACGAAGGCTTCGATGCACATGCCAACGCCGTCTCGCCACTTCGTCCGCTCACGGACATTTTCCGTCAAACCCCTTAAGGCAAAGGGTGGCCTGGCCTATCGCCAGCGGCGCAGCTTAGTCGCCGTGAATAATCGAGGCCAACGTTCGCATCTGACTCAACGTCGTGAGTTCGTCAAGAGTCACTGGTGTTGTCAGCCAAATGACGATTATCCCTCGTCGCTTTACTTCTGGTCAGAGATTGTATTCGCCAGTGCTTGCCACATTTGTGTTCAGGCTGGCACCAGTCAGTGTGTCATCCCTTGTGCAGAAGCACGACGTATTTCCCGGAAAATTGGTGAAATGAAATGCACTCGTATTCCGGCTCTTTATCGAGCTGGCGCGGCAGGGGCATGGCCGCTCGCCACCTTTCGTTCACAGGTTTTAATGTTCTTCCGGCGTCGCTCATCATGAAGGAGCCGATGAAGCCGTGGGCCACATCGCTGAGACGTGAATCTTGCAGGCTTTGTAGGCGAAAAAGGGGATGGCGATTTCGACAGATACATCATGGCCTGTTGTTGAACAGGGGACCGATCAAAAAATTGGGGGTTCCAATATTGAAAACATTTCTCTCGATATTGCCGTGTAGCGATTTCAAGGTATCGATGAAAATGCCCAATAGCTTGCTCTGCCCTCTTCCCTTTTTGGTGATCATCTCGTAGAGCGAGCTGTAGCCTATTGTGGAGGGAAGAATGGGGCGGATATCGTCACGCGCGATCTGCTACGCTCCATCCAGGAGATTCGCATGCACGGGATCATACACGCGCAACTGAAACAGTTCGTCGAAACCAATCTCGGGGCGGAGGCCTGGAAGGCTGTTCTCACCGAAGCGGGCCTTGGCAACAAGATATACCTGTCCAACACCACCTACGGGGACGAAGAAGCGGTCGCCATCGTGACCGCGGCTTCCAAGCTCACAAGCAAGCCCGCGGAAGATATCCTGGAGAATTTTGGCGAGTTCATCGTTCCTGCCCTGATGAGCACCTTCCGGGCCATGGTGAAGCCTGGCTGGAAAACGCTGGAACTTCTGCTGAACACGGAGGAGACGATCCACAAGGCGGTTCGCATAAAGCAGCCCGGCGCCCAGCCGCCGCGCCTGCAATTCCAGCAGACGGGACCCAATACCCTGCAATTCAATTACAACTCTCCACGCCGCATGGCGGCGGTGGCGAAAGGCATCATGAAGGGCGTGGCGAAGCACTATGGGGAGACTATCGATATCCAGGAGCGCAGGGGCGAGGATGGCAGCAGCGAAATGACGATTACGATAAATTAGATGAGCTACTGCCCTGCATGCGCCTGACACTCATCGAGATGTGGCTGCGGCGAATGAAGCCCACGGCCTCGAGGTCGCCCACTTCCATGGCGGCCAGGATATCGGCCACCTCGCGGCGGAACACGATGGTCTCATCGCGAAGGTTGAGGTGGGGCACGGAGGTCAGCCAGATGCGGTGGGTCAGGTAGTAAAGGCGCTCCGAGATTTCCTTGAGCGGCTGGTTGCCGATCATGGCGGTCAGCTCCTCGAAGAAATCCATGTTGAGGCGCGCATAGGCTCTCGCTTCCGGCGCTTCAAGCAGGCCGTCGCAGCGCTCGACGATGGCGCGCACCCGGGCCAGGTCAGCCGGCGAACGGGGCAGGGGGTCGAGCTTGCCGATTAACTCCGCCAGTTCCATGCGCAGCCGGTAGACCTGCGCCAGGCTTTCGAACTCCACGTTGGTCACGAATGTTCCAACGCCGTGGCGGCTCTCCAGCAGACCTTCCGATTCGAGTCGCGACAGCACGCGTCGGATGGGGGTGCGCGAAACCCCAAACTCGCGCGCCAGCTCCTCCTCGCCCAGGCGTTCCCCCGGCTGATATTCGAGAAGGCAAATCCGGTCGCGGATGGTTTTGTAGGTCCGCTCAAAGCGCTCGCGCGCCATGGTCGGCGGACGCTCTAATGTTTCGGGGGCAAGGTTCATCCGGCCTCCAGCACCGCATGCAGGAACTGCCGCGTCCGCTCGTTCTTGGGCGCGCCAAAAAGCTCCTTGGGTGGGCCTTGCTCGCAAATCTTGCCCTTGTCGAAAAAGCAGACGCGGTCAGAAAATTCCTTGGCAAAACCCATCTGGTGGGTGACCATCAGCATGGTCAAGTCATGCTCCCGCCCAAGTTTCCGGATAACTTCGAGCACCTCGCCCACAAGTTCCGGATCAAGCGCCGAGGTCACTTCGTCGAACAGCATGATCTTCGGCCGCATGGCGCAGGCCCGGGCAATGGCGACGCGCTGTTGCTGGCCGCCGGAAAGCTGGGAGGGGTAGTGATCCTTCTTGGCCGCAAGCCCCACCATGTCGAGAAGATCGGCGGCCCGCGCCTCCGCCTCCGCCCGCTTCATGCCGAGCACCGTCATCGGCGCTTCGATGCAGTTTGCCATCGCCGTCATGTGGGGGAACAGATTGAAGGACTGGAACACCATGCCGATTTTCGCTCGGATCTTGCGAATGTGATCGAGGCCCGCCGGCATGAGCTTGCCGTTCTTCTCCACATGGGTAAGCGGCTGGTCTTCGACATAAATGACGCCGTCGTTGATCGTCTCCAGCGTCATCAGCATACGGAGCACCGTGGTCTTGCCGGAGCCCGATGGGCCGATGATGGAAACCTTCTCGCCCCGCGCTATGTCCAGATCAAGCCCGTCGAGAACCGTCAAGGGCCCGTACCGCTTCGAAACATTCACGAAGCGGACCATCGGTTGTTCGCTCATCGCACCGTCCTCCGGTTAAGCGCGCCTTCGAGGCTGCGGATAAGAGCTGCTGAAACCAGGCTCATGGCCAGAAAAAACAAGCCAACGAGCGTGATCGGCTCAGTATAACGGAAGGTTTCGGAGCCGATGATCTTGGCCGTCTGCATGAGTTCAAGCACGGCGATGGCCGACAGCAGCGGCGTTTCCTTGAACAACGCCACGAGATAATTGCCGAGTGCCGGCACGATGGGCGGAATGGCCTGCGGGATGATGACATCACGAAATGTCGTCCACGATGAGAGATTAAGCGCGATCGAAGCCTCCCACTGGCCGCGATGGATATTGTCGAAGCCCGCCCGGTAAACCTCGGAGCAATAGGCGGCATAGTGAATGCCGATGGCGAGAACGCCGGCGGTGAACGCATCCAGCACGACGCCGAATTTCGGGAATACGAAATAAAGAAAAAATATCTGGATCAGCAGTGGCGTCGAGCGGATCAGTTCGACCAGCACGGAAATCGTCCAGCCGGTCCATGGCACTGCAATACGGACCACAGCGAGGACGAGGCCCAGAGAGGCGGCGATGGCGAACCCAAGCAACGTCGCTTCAATCGAAACGATGGCGGCACGCGCCAATACGGGGAGGATTTCGAAAGTGAAAGCCCAATCCCAGATCATACGGTCCTCCCGCGCGCCAGGCCGAGGGAGGCGCGTTTCTCGAGAAGCCGCATCGCGATGGTGAGGACCAGCGACATGGCGAGATAGATGAGCAGGACGAGCGTGAAGATCGGGATGGTCTTGAGCGTCGTCTGGTTCATCTGCTGCGCCTTGAAGGCGAGGTCGGAAAGTGTGATCAGCGAAACCAGCGCCGTCGACTTCAGGAGCTCGATGAACAGATTGCCCCAGGGCGGGATCATGGCGACGAACGCCTGAGGCAGGATGATCCGACGCAGCATCTGGGCGCGGCTCATGTTCAAGGCCGTTGACGCCTCCCATTGTCCACGCCCGACCGCAAGCACGGCGCCCCGCACCACCTCCGACCCGTAAGCTCCGACGTTAAGGCCAAGCGCCAGGACCGCCACGAGAAAAGCATCGAGCGTGACGCCGAATTGCGGCAACACGAAAAACAGCCAGAACAATTGCACCAGCGCCGAGGTGCCGCGGAATATCTCGACATAGACGGTGGCCAGCCAGCGCAGCGGGGCAGGGCCATACATTCGGGCGAGCGCTGCCAGCACGCCCATGACGACCGCAAGCAGGCAGCTGAGGACCGCGATCTCAATCGTCAGCACCGCGCCTTCCAGCAGCGCTGGAAGGAAGAGGCTGTAGTTTTCGTTGGTCGCAAGCAGGCCTATGACCGCGAGTGCGATCGCCAGCATGCCAAGGAGTGTGCGGATTCCCATTGTACCCCTCCGAAGAAAAGAGCGGCACTTGCGTGCCGCTCAGTCGAGGGAGTTATCCAGCGCAGAGCTCGGCGGTCGTCTTGTTCGCAAGATAGTCCTTGCCGAAACCGTGCGGCTCGACCAGCGCCACATGCTCTGGCGAACCGAGGAAGGCTTTCAGTTCGGTGTTGAAGGCCTCCATGAGGTCGGCATCTTCCTTGCGGAAACCGAAGCCGCCGTGGCCCTTCACCGATTTGCCCGCAACCTCGCCGAACGGCGTGGTCGACTCAACGCCCTCACCCTTCTTTGCCATGTCGGCGATTGAGAGTGCGGTGAGCGCCGCACCATCGGCGCGGCCGGACTGTACGGCAGCGACAAGGCTCGATTGATCGGGCAGCACGACAAGCTGTGCTTCGGGGACGCCCGCATCCTTGGCGTAGCCGCCTTCAACCGCGCCCGCCATGACGGCAAGCTTGAGTTCGGCGTTGTCCTTGAAGCTTGCGTAGTCCTTCACACCCTTGGGATTGCCTTTCATCACCAGCATGGCCTGGCCGATGCCATAGGAAGGCTCCGAGAAATTGATTTCAGCGCAGCGCTTGGGATTGATGAACATGCCAGCGGCGATCATGTCGAACCGCCCGGCCTTGAGGCCGGGGATAAGCGAGCCGAATTCCGTCAGCACGCCGTCGACCTGGGCGATGCCCATCTTGGCGAGAACGGCACGCGCTACTTCCGGCGCTTCGCCGGTGAGCTTGCCGTCGGTTGTGGCAAAGCCGAACGGCGCCTCATTGGCAAAGCCGATCCGGATAAAGCCCTGGGCCTTGGCGCGCTCCAGGGTGGTTTCGGCGAGCGCCACGCGGCTTGTTGCGAATAGGGAACCGGCGGCGGCAAGTACTCCCGCCGACAGCATGAGTTTACGCCTGGAAACGGTTTTTTGAATGGACATGGATCCTCCCTCGGATTGTTGATGGCCCCTCGGCCAAGTCTTGAACATGGTGTCAAGATTGCCGAGCTGTATACATCTGATCTGGAATTAGCGCAATAACACTGATATGACCCTGAAAAGCCGTCAGGTTGTGCACATTTAGGGTGTCGAGGGCCATGTTTGCTAATCCTTTCAGCGTGAAGGAGGTCGAAGGGCGCCTTGCAGGTGTGCGCACAGCATTAGCGGAACGAAAGCTCGAGGCCGGGATTTTTGCCGCGCCGGAGAATGTTTTTTATCTGACGGGTCTCGATCACTGGGGTTATTTCGCGCCTCACCTTCTCATCGTGCCGCTCGCGGGAACGCCGGTGCTGGTGACGCGGTCCATGGAACGCGTCTCCATCGAGAAGCAGGTGAAAGCGGCCATGTTCCGCGCACACGGCGATACCGAAACGGCCGCGGATGTGGCCGCCCGTGTCCTGAAGGAAATGAAGCTCGGGGGAAAACGGATCGGACTCGAGGGCTGGACGTCCGGCATGAGTTTTGGGCTCGCTGCTTCGTTGCAGACCCAGGTTGAGGCGATGTGGAGCGACATATCCGGGCTCGTAGATCGTCTGAGGCTGGTCAAGAGCGCGGAGGAGCAAACGCTGATGCGCCGCGCGGCGAAAGTCACCGACGCCGCAATGGCGGCGGCGGTCGGCGCTATTTCCGACGACGCGCTTGAAACCGAAGTCGCCGCGGTTTGCCTGGCGGCTATGACTAAGGCCGGCGGACATCCGCCGGGGTTTGGCCCCTTCATCCGTCCGGGCAGGCGGCTCGGCGAAGAGCACGCGACC
>JBGTNZ010000236.1:0-2294 GCA_041742805.1 Aestuariivirga sp. | reverse complement strand
CCCTATTTCCGTACCATGGCCTTCAGCTACGGCGGGCGCACGACGGGCACCCATAATCGCCTGCTGGGTAAATTTGCCGGCACCGACGGCATCAAGACCGGTTACATCAACGCCTCGGGTTTCAATCTCGCAACCTCGGCCAAACGGGGCGATAAACGCATCGTTGGCGTCGTGATGGGCGGAAAGTCGGGGAATTCGCGCAACGCCTACATGAGGAAAATGCTCGACAAGGAATTTCCGAAATGCGTGAATGGCAATACCATCGCGGCTCTTGCCGGATCCTCCAAGGGCGCTCTCGATCCGCTGGCGGCGGCCATGGCCGATGCCGCGGAGGCCCCTACCGGCGGTGACCATCCCGGTGATGTGGTTGCCGCAACGCCAGAGAAGCCGGTTATTGCGCTGCCGAGGGAAAAGCCCGCTCCCAAAATCATCGAAGCCACGATTGCACCCACGGTGCTTCCCGAAAAGCTTCCGTTTGAAGTGAAAGCGGAAGCCAAGGAAACGGGCGTTGCGGACGCATGGAATATCCAGATCGGCGCCTATGCGACGAAGAAGGACGCGGCCACGAGGCTCACCAAGCTCCGCGCCGAGGGCCCGGCCGAACTCAAGGACAAGCCCGCCTTCACCGTGACCGTGCAGAAGGGCGACAAGACCACCTACCGCGCGCGTTTCTCGGGCTTCACCGAAAAGGCGGCGCGCGAGGCCTGCAGGCGGTTGGCGCGCGCCAACACCAGCTGCTACGTGGTGGCGCCCAATTCCTGAAACAGCAGATCTTTCGCCTGATTGATCTTGATGGCAAGATAATTGCTGCCGCCGCGATCGGGGTGGAAATCCTTCATCAGGCGGCGGTGGGCGGCGCGGACATCGGCAATCGTTGCGCCTGGTCTTAATCCGAGAATTTCATAGGCCTCGGTACGGGTCATGGGGCCGCGTGAAGCCGGGACGGCAGGTGGAGAGCTGGTGCTTGCTCCAGGCCAACGCAGTCCGTTGGGGAACAGCGCTGTTTCGCCCACGAGGCCAGCACCCAAGGCAAAAAGCGGAATCGCAATGTTGTAAGCGCCGCGCAGCATCAGGAAGGCGGCGACAGCGATGATAGCGCCGCCCATGAGCTTCCGCGTGAGTCCGCGCACTTGAGCAGGCTGCGAGCTCCCAAGCTTGCGCAGCAGAAACCAGCCGCCAAAGATGATCGCGATTGCGAGGAGGAAGTTGGACATGAGATCATAAAGCTCCGTCTCAACTCTGTGATCAAGAGCCCTCATCCGCCCTGTCGGGCACCTTCTCCCACGCGTACCGCGCGGGCGAAGGCACAACATTGAAGCGCCTTCTCCCGTGCCGAGAGGCATGGGAGAAGGTGGCCGAAGGCCGGATGAGGGCCCTTTTTAGGGGGCGAGGACCGCCGCTGACGCCGGCTTCAGTTGCACGCTTTCGCCGCAGCCGCAGGCGGAAGTTTGGTTGGGGTTGTTGAAGACGAAGCCGGATTTGAGTGCGCTTGCCTGAAAATCCATTTCAGTGCCGAGTAGGAACATGATGGCCTTGGGATCGATCAGGACTTTTACGCCCTTATCCTCAATCACCTCATCGAAGGGCTTTTGTTCGGCTGCCCATTCCATGGTGTATTCCATGCCAGCGCAGCCGCCGTTCTTGACGCCGATGCGGAGACCGGCGACGGGCTTTTCCGATTTCGTCATAATCTCGCGGACGCGCATGGCGGCGGCCTCGGTGAGCTTCATGGCCTGCGGGCGGGGACGGGGATTTGTCGCCATTGTTTATCTTACCACATATTGAGCGCGATGCGCGCTTCGTCCGACATGCGGCTATGATCCCACGGCGGATCGAAAACTATGGTTACTTTTACACTGGCGACACCGGCGACCGTTGAAACCGCATTCTCTACCCAAACCGGCATTTCTCCGGCCACGGGGCAGCCCGGAGCAGTCAGCGTCATCTCGATCGCCACATTGCGGTCGTCGTCGATATCGACCTTGTAGATCAGGCCAAGCTCATAGATGTCGACCGGAATTTCGGGGTCGTAGACGGTCTTGAGCGCCGCCACGATATCGTCCGTCATCCGCGCAAGGTCATCGGGCGGAATGGCGCTCGGCTGAGGCGGCGCTTTGGCCACTGTCTGTTCAAGAGCTTCGGTCACAGAAAAATCCTTTGTGCAGAGATAAGCGCTTCGGCCAGCGCGTCAACCTCCTCGTGGGTATTGTACATGCCGAAAGAGGCGCGGCAGGTGGCCGTGACGCCGAAGCGGGCCAGCAGCGGCTGGGCGCAATGGGTGCCGGCGCGCACGG
>JBGTNZ010000235.1:0-7947 GCA_041742805.1 Aestuariivirga sp. | reverse complement strand
ATAAGAAAGATGCGCCACCTTCATCCTCCCCCCTTGCGGGGGAGGTGGCGCGGAGCGCCGGAGGGGGAACTCCCGAAATCCCCGAGGGCACCGAGATGGTCACCATGACCGTGCGCGAGGCGATCCGCGAGGCCATGTCCGAGGAAATGCGCCGCGACAAGGATGTCTTCCTCATGGGCGAGGAAGTGGCCGAATACCAGGGCGCCTATAAAATCTCGCAAGGCATGCTCGAAGAATTCGGCCCCACCCGCGTCATCGACACGCCGATCACCGAGCACGGCTTCACCGGCATCGCCATCGGCGCGGCCTTCGCGGGCCTCAAGCCCATCCTCGAATTCATGACCTTCAACTTCGCTATGCAGGCCATGGACCAGATCATCAACTCCGCCGCCAAAACCCTCTACATGTCTGGCGGCCAGATGGGCTGCCCCATCGTGTTCCGCGGCCCTAATGGCGCGGCCGCCCGCGTTGCCGCCCAGCACAGCCAGGATTATGCCGCCTGGTTTGGACAAATCCCCGGCCTCAAGGTGATCGCGCCCTATTCAGCAGCCGACGCCAAAGGCCTGATGAAAGCGGCGATCCGCGACTCCAATCCGGTGATCTTCCTCGAAAACGAAATCCTCTATGGCAAGAGCTTCGAAGTGCCGAAACTTGATGACTGGGTCGTCCCCATCGGCAAGGCCCGCATCGCGCGCGCCGGAAAGCACGTCACCATCGTCGCCTTCGGCATCGGCATGACCTACGCGCTCGCCGCCGCGGACAAGCTCGCAGCCGACGGCATCGAGGCCGAGGTCATCGACCTTCGTACCATCCGCCCCATGGATCTCGCCACCATTGTCGAGAGCGTGAAGAAAACCAACCGCTGCGTCGCGGTCGAAGAGGGCTTCCCGCAATTCTCCGTCACCTCTGAAATCGCAGCACAGGTGATGACCCACGCCTTCGACTATCTCGATGCGCCGGTGGCCCGCGTGGCCGGCAAGGATGTCCCCATGCCCTACGCCGCCAATCTGGAAAAGCTGGCGCTGCCGAATGCGGACGAGGTGGTGGCTGCCGCGAAATCGGTTTTGTACCATGCCGACTAACATTCTCATGCCCGCCCTCTCGCCCACCATGGAAAAGGGCAAGCTCGCCAAGTGGCTCAAGAAGGAAGGCGACAAGGTGAAGTCCGGCGACATCCTCGCCGAGATCGAAACCGATAAGGCGACCATGGAAGTGGAAGCCGTCGATGAAGGCACCCTCGGCAAAATCCTGATCGCCGACGGCACCGATGATGTGGCGGTCAACACGCCGATCGCGGTGATCTTGGGCGAGGGTGAGAAAGCCGGGGACATTTCCTCCGAAGCCCGCGTTCCGCGGGCACCTCAGGATGAGGGGAAAAAAGCGGCAAGCGTTCCCAGCAGCCCTCACCCTGAGGTGCCGCCGAAGGCGGCCTCGAAGGGCGACGGCGCTCTGAATACCAACAGTTCCCGCATCTTCGCCTCCCCTCTCGCCAAACGGATCGCCAAAGAAAAAGGCCTCGACCTCGCCGCCCTGAAAGGCTCCGGCCCCCACGGCCGCATCGTTTTGAAAGACGTCGAGAACGCCAAACCAGGTGCCGCGGCGAAGCAAGCCGCCCTGGCTCAACCCATGTCCGATGATGCCGTTCTTAAACTCTTCGAACCCGGCTCCTTCGAACTCGTGCCGCATGATGCCATGCGCAAGATCATCGCCCGCCGCCTCGTCGAGTCCAAGCAGACCATCCCGCATTTCTACATGACCGTCGATTGCACCCTCGACCATCTCGTGTCTTTGCGCGAACGCCTCAACGGTCAAGCGCCCAAGGACAAGGATGGCAAGCCCGCCTGGAAAACCTCGGTCAATGACTTCATCATCAAGGCGCTCGCCATGGCACTCATTAAGGTGCCGGACGCCAATGTCTCATGGACCGAGACTGCCATGGTGAAACACCATCACGCCGATGTCGGCGTCGCCGTGTCAATTCCCGGCGGCCTCATCACGCCTATTGTCCGAAAGGCCGAAACCAAGGGCCTTTCCCAAATTTCCATCGAGATGAAGGACTACGCCGCCCGTGCCCGCGTGCGCAAACTGAAGCCCGAGGAATACCAGGGCGGCTCCTCTGCTGTCTCCAACCTCGGCATGATGGGTGTCAAGGATTTCGCCGCGGTCATCAACCCGCCGCACGCAACGATCCTCGCCGTTGGTGCCGGTGAAAAACGCGCCATCGTGCGCGACAATGAGATCGTCATCGAACAACAAATGAGCGTGACACTCTCCACCGACCACCGCTGCGTCGACGGCGCTCTCGGCGCGGAACTGCTCGCCGCGTTCAAATCCTATATCGAAGATCCCGGATTGATGCTGGTGTGAACCCACAATTGTCATCCCCGGACTTGTTCCGGGGACCCATGGAGCAACAAGGACAGCGATTCATAGTTTGAACCATGGGTTGCCGGGACGAGCCCGGCAATGACAAAATAGGTAACGACCATGCCCGATACGCAATTCGACATACTCATCATCGGCTCCGGTCCCGGCGGCTATGTGACGGCGATCCGCGCGGCGCAGCTCGGCTTCAAGGTGGCAATCGTCGAGCGCGAGCATTTGGGCGGCATCTGCCTCAACTGGGGCTGCATCCCCACCAAGGCGCTGCTGCGGTCGGCGGAAATCTATCACACCATGAAGCATGCCAAGGACTATGGCTTGGCCGCCGGAAATATCACCTACGACGCCAAAGCAGTGGTGCAACGCTCCCGCGCCGTATCGGGCCGGCTTAATGCGGGCGTGAATGGCCTGCTCAAGAAGAACAAGGTGCAAATCATCTGGGGCGAGGCCAAGCTCTCGAAGCCCGGCGAAGTGATCGTATCGAAATCTTCCAAAGCCCCCATGCAGCCCCAGCACCCCGAACCTAAAGGCGCGCTCGGCCCCGGCACCTACACGGCAAAGCACATAATATTGGCAACTGGCGCCCGGCCTCGCGTACTCCCCGGCCTTGAACCCGACGGCAAGCTGATCTGGACCTATTTCGAAGCCATGGTGCCGCCCGCCATGCCCAAATCGCTCCTCGTGATCGGCTCCGGCGCCATCGGCATTGAGTTCGCGTCATTTTACAATTCCATGGGCGTGGATGTGACAGTAGTCGAGATCGTCGACCAGATCATGCCGGTGGAAGACGCCGAGATCGCCAATACCGCGCAAAAACAGCTTGAGAAACGCGGCCTGAAGATCAGGACAGGCGCGAAAGTCAGTGGGCTGAAGAAGAGCGCGAACGCGGTCACCGCGACAATCGAACAGGGCGGCAAAAAGTCGGAGATCACCGTGGACCGCGTTATCTCCGCCGTCGGCGTCACCGGCAACATCGAGAACCTCGGGCTGGAATCGCTTGGCGTAAGGACGGGAAAAGGCTCCGTCGTCATCGACGGATTCGGCCTCACTAACGTGCAGGGAATTTACGCCATTGGAGACGTAGCAGGGCCGCCGATGCTGGCCCACAAGGCCGAGCACGAGGGCGTCATCTGCGTCGAAAAGATAAAGGGTCTCGATCCTCACCCGATCAACAAGGAGCAAATCCCCGGCTGCACCTATTGCCATCCGCAGGTCGCCTCCGTGGGGCTGACCGAGGCCAAGGCAAAGGCCGCGGGTTACGAGGTGAAGATTGGACGCTTCCCCTTTTTGGCCAACGGCAAGGCCATCGCGTTGGGCGAGGACCAGGGCCTGGTCAAAACCATCTTTGATGCCAAAACCGGCCGGCTGCTTGGGGCGCATATGGTTGGTGCGGAGGTGACAGAGCTGATCCAGGGATTCGTCATCGCCATGGGTCTTGAAACCACCGAGGAAGAACTGATGCGCACGGTCTTCCCCCACCCAACACTATCGGAAATGATGCACGAAAGCGTGCTCGACGCTTATGGCCGCATCATCCACATGTAGCTTGCCATGGAAATTTGGTCGCTTGCAGTCTCGGAAATTGAGCGGCCGGAGGAGCAGAAATGAATGAGCATGTCCGCGCATCGAAGGGAAAGCCGATCGTTCTTGATCTGAGCGGCACCTTTATTCGCCGCACCGATTTGAGTAACGCCAATCTTGAGGGTGCCGATCTGTCCAACGCGGATTGCACAAACACCATATTTCGTGGAGCAAATTTTAGGAACGCCGTATTGGAAGGAACTATCCTTCGCGGCGCCGATTTGACCGGAGCGATCCATCTGACGCATGAACAAATCGGCAGGGCGATTATTGATAAGGCGACCAAACTGCCTGAAAATCTTCAATAATCAGCGCAACCTTGGCATTTGTAATCCGACTAAATCCCCTTGATACACCGCTCCGCATGCGTCATATCTGCGGATGACCTAAAAATTCTGGGGATTCGCCGGCATGAACACTCTTATGGACCTCGGCGGCGGCGTCGGTTTTTTCGGCACGCTGCTGATCGGCGCCTTGGCCGGCTGGATCGCCGAGAAGCTGACGAGATCCGACATGGGGCTGATCCTTAATATCGTCACGGGCATCATCGGCGCTTTTATCGGCGCATTGCTGGCGAATGCGCTTGGCCTCCGCCTTGGCGAAGTATTCCAAGGGTGGTTCTGGGGCAACCTCCTTGTCGCGGTCGTCGGCGCCGTCATTTTGATCATAATTGTAAAGATGCTGAGAGGCAGCAGGGCGTGAGTTCGTGTAACGTAGAAACAACTCAATGGAGGGAATAGGCATGGAAGGTTATGGTTGGGTCATATCGATCATTCTCGGCGCGATTGCCGGTTTGATCGCCGAAAAAGTAATGAACTTCAATACGGGTCTTCTCATGAACGTCGTTCTGGGAATCGTGGGCGCCATTCTTGGTAACTTCCTGCTCGGCCTGATTGGGGTGGATCTCGGCGGCATCGTCGGCCAGCTTATCGTGGCCATCATCGGCGCCTGCATCTTGATCTGGGGCTACCGCGCGGTGAAAGGAAACACCGCCTAACGAATGGTTACTGTCGTCGACATGACGAATGGAGCCCGGCTGCGTCATCCGGAAAAGGCCCGCAAGGCCGATACGCCTCCGCTGCGCAAGCCGCATTGGATCCGGGTGAAGGCGCCGGGCTCCGTCGTTTACAACGAAACCAGGAAGATCGTTCGCGACAACAATCTCGTCACCGTCTGCGAAGAGGCGGGCTGTCCCAACATCGGCGAATGCTGGTCGAAAAAACACGCGACCTTCATGATCATGGGCGACACCTGCACCAGGGCCTGCGCCTTCTGCAATGTGAAAACCGGCCTTCCCGGCGCGTTGGCTCGCGATGAACCGGAGAAAGTGGCCGATGCGGTGAGGCGCATGGGGCTCTCTCATTCCGTTATCACGTCCGTGGATCGCGACGATCTTGACGACGGCGGGGCGAATCATTTCGCGCTGACCATAAAGGCAATCCGCGCTGCTTCGCCCCAAACGACCATCGAGGTATTGACGCCGGACTTCCTCAAGAAAGACGGCGCACTGGAGAAAGTCGTCGAGACCAGGCCCGATGTCTTCAATCACAATCTCGAAACCGTCCCCTCGCTTTATCTCAGGATCAGGCCGGGCGCCCGCTACTTCCATTCCCTCCGCCTGTTGCAGCGCGTGAAGGAACTCGATCCCCGCATGTTCACCAAATCGGGCATCATGGTAGGGCTCGGCGAAACCCGCGATCAGGTGATGCAGGTGATGGACGACATGCGCTCCGCTAATATCGATTTCATCACCATCGGCCAATATCTTCAGCCCAGCCGCAAACACGCGGCCATCGACCGGTTCGTCACGCTGGAAGAATTCAAGGCTTATGAAACCATCGCCTACGCCAAAGGCTTTCTCATGGTGGCATCAACGCCGCTCACGCGCTCATCGCATCACGCCGGCGATGCTTTCGCGAGGCTTCGGTCGGCGCGCTGGCAAAAATCCGGGCACTGACCAATGGCCAAGTTCTCGGCGGTTCGCAGCGTTCCCTATTCCGTGGACCAGATATTCGGGATTGCCGGCGACGTCGGCGAATACAAGAGCTTTTTGCCTCTGGTCGATCGGTCCATCATCACGAACGTGATAATCCATCCGGACGGCAAGAAGAATTTCGTCGCCGATCTGCATTTCACCTACTCGAAACTGGGTATCAGCGACACATTGCGCAGCCGCGTCGTTGTCGATCCGGCCAAATGCACCGTCACGGCCACGTCGAACGAGGGCCCGGTGAAATCTCTCGTTTCCGAATGGAAAATCCGCCCAAACGCAAAGGGTGGCTCCGACATCCATTTCACCGTGAACTACACGCTGAGAAGCCGCAGCCTGCAATTCCTGTTGTCCGGCATGTTCGATCTGATCGTCCGCCGCATCATGACGGCTTTCGAGGAGCGGGCGAAGCAGCTCTATGGAGCGCCGGTCGCCGCCTGAAGGCCAAGCGCCAAAACTTTCCCCACCGATCGGAGGCGTATTTCGTCGCGCCCAAGATCGCCAAGCACCAGTTTCCGGTGAAGCGTAGAATGGCCTCGCCGCGCTGCGGCAATGTGAACAACACCAACTGGCTTTTCGCTTGAGCCGCCGCTGGGCCCCGCGATCCCCGTGACGGCCAAGGCAATATCCGTCCCCGTGGCTTCAATAGCTCCTTCGGCCATGGCCCGTGCCGACTCCTCGCTTACAGCGCCATACGCCTCGATCAGTTTCGCCGAAACGCCGATCATCGCCGTCTTGGCAATGTTGGAATAGGTAACGAAGCCTCCCTCGAACACATCGGACGCACCGGCAATCGATGTGATCACTCCCGCCACAAGTCCGCCCGTGCAGCTTTCAGCCGTCGCCAATTTTAACTGGCGGGCGCGGCAGGCATCCAAAAATTCGATCGCTTGTGCAACGAGTAAGGAATCGAAGATCACGGCAGCCGCACCGTTGCTGTGGCAAAGACCGCGATGCCTTCCTTGCGGCCAATGGCGCCCAGCCGCTCCGTGGTCGTGGCCTTGATGGCGATGCGATCCGCTGTAACGCCGAGGAGGGGGGCCAGAACCGCTTTCATGGCCGGGATGTGTAGCGAGATCCGCGGTGCTTCCGCCAAAATGGTAATGTCCACATTGGCGATAAGCCCGCCATGCCGATGCACGAGCTCGACCGCCTTGCCCAGAAAAATCGAAGAGTCCGCGCCCTTCCATTTCATATCGCTCGGCGGAAAATGGACGCCGATGTCGCCTTCGCCGATGGCGCCGAAAATTGCATCGGCAAGCGCATGCATTGCCGCATCCGCATCGGAATGCCCTTTGAGCTTCTGGTCATGGGGAATGGCGATGCCACACAAGATCACCGCGCCCCCCGCCTCAAAGGGATGAACGTCGATGCCTTGGCCAACGCGAATATCAGGAAGATCGGCAAGACGCACGGCCATCATGGCACGGTCCGCCTCCGCCAAATCCTCCGCGGTCGTCAATTTGCGATTGTCGATCCGCCCGGGAATCATGGCGATCTCGATCCCCGCGCGCTCCGCCACGGCCGCATCATCCGTAAGGCCATGGACACCCGCATCATGGGCAGCGCGATGCGCCGCGAGGATCGTTTCGAAATCAAAGCCCTGTGGTGTTTGCGCCGTCCACATGCCGCTGCGCTCAACGGTTTCCTTGACGATGCCCCCCGGAGCCCGCTTCAGCGTTTCCGCCACCGGCATGCCCGGAACCACAGCGGCATGCCGGTCCAGCCAGGCGATGACATGGCTGATGAGGCCGGCGGAAGCGAAAGGCCGGGCTCCATCATGGATCAGCACCTTGCCGGGCCGGTGATGTGCCACCGCTTCCAGTCCCGCCCGGCACGACGCCTGCCGCGTCGCGCCGCCAACCACGGCGGGCTCAAGGCCTAACCCCTCCGTAGCGCGGGCGTATATCTCAGCATGGCCCTCGCCAATGACGGGCTGAACATGGGCGACCCCGGGGTGTTCGGCGAACGCCTTAAGCGTCCACCAGATCACG
>JBGTNZ010000234.1:0-9366 GCA_041742805.1 Aestuariivirga sp. | reverse complement strand
CGGCGAGTTCGTGCTCACCGAGCAGCGCCCGCGCATGCAATCGCGCGCCGCCGTGGTACCGCTCAACAAAGGCGATGCCGTCGTCTTCGCCGTCAACAGCCGCCCTGTCCAGGGCACCAAGGGCTTCTACCGCGTGAACCTCCGCCACGGCGTCAGCAAACTCCGTTCCGGGCACCGCCACACCCTTGGCATCATCTTCCACGACGCCGCCTGACCGAAACCGAATTTAACGACAGCAAACGGAGTGTCTCCGCCATCGCGGCTGACTACCTGAGCTGAACTATCAACCAACAAGGAATGAGAGATGACCGTACTTGCAAACAAGATCGCCATCGTCACCGGAGCAAGCTCCGGCATTGGCCGCGCCACCGCATTGCTGTTCGCGCGCGAAGGCGCGAGCCTCGTTGTCACCGCGCGCCGTCAAGCGGAACTGGACAAGCTGGTGGCCGAAATCATGGCGGCTGGCGGTAATGCCATCGCCGTTGCCGGCGATGTGAAAGACGAATCCCTGGGGAAGGCCCTGGTCGACACGGCTACCGGTCGCTTTGGCGGCCTCGACATTGCTTTCAACAATGCCGGCGTGGTGGGCGAAATGAAACCGCTCCCCGAGACATCGCTGGCCGAATGGCGCGATACGCTCGACATCAATCTCACCAGCGCCTTTCTCGCCGCCAAATATCAGATCCCGGCGATGCTCCAGCGCGGCGGCGGCTCTCTGATTTTCACGTCGTCCTTCGTCGGCTACACAGTGGGCATGCCTGGTATGGCCGTCTACGCCGCCAGCAAGGCGGGCCAGATCGGCCTGGTCAAAGCGATCGCCGCCGAGTTCGGAGCCAAAGGCATCCGCGCCAACGCCATCCTTCCCGGTGGCACCGATACCCCCGCAAGCATGACCAACGCTCCAGGCGCCGGCCCCGAGGTTCTGGCTTTCGTCGAGAACCTCCACGCCCTGAAACGCATGGCCAAGCCCGAGGAGATCGCGCGAACCGTGCTTCATCTCGCCTCCGATGCGTCGAGCTTCATCACGGGCACCGCACTCCTTGTCGATGGCGGCGTGTCAATCAGCCGGACCTGATTCTGCGGGCTAAAACTTCACCGCGTCCCCGCCCTTGGTTTCCAGCATGGCGCGCGCTTCCTCCGCCGTCGCGATGTCGATCGACAGCTCCTCAAGGATATGGCGCATCTTTGCAACGAGCGCGGCGTTAGATGGCGCGAGCTTGCCTTTGCCCAGATAAAGATTGTCCTCAAGCCCCACCCGCACATTGGCTCCCATCGTTGCCGCCATGGTGCAGAACGGCAGCTGAAAGCGTCCCGCCGCCAGCACCGACCAGTGATATTGATCGCCGAACAGCCGCTCCGCCGTCTCGCGCATCGTCAGCACATTCTGCGGGTCTGGCCCGATGCCGCCGAGAATTCCGAAAATCGTCTGCACGAAGAGTGGCGGCTTCACTAGCTTCCGGTCCAAGAAGTGCGCCAGCGTGTAGAGATGGCCCACATCGTAGCACTCGAATTCAAAGCGCACCCCATGGCCTTCCCCCAATCTCTGCAAAATGCTCTCGATATCCTTGAACGTATTCCGAAAAATAAAATCCCTCGAGTTTTCCAGATGCGCCCGCTCCCACTCATGCTTGAACTCGCTGTAGCGCCCCAGCATCGGATAAAGGCCAAAATTCATCGAGCCCATGTTGAGCGAGGTCATCTCCGGCGAAAAAGCCTCCGCCGCCGCGATTCGCTCTTCGATGGTCATGCCGTGCCCGCCACCCGTAGTGATATTGACGATGGCATCGCACCCCTGCTTGATCCGCGGCAGAAAGCTTTTGTAAACCTCCGGGCTGCCAGCCGGCTTCCCCGTTTCCGGGTCGCGCGCATGCAAATGCAGGATCGCCGCCCCCGCCTCCGCCGCCTCCACCGCCTGCGTTGCGATCTCATCCGCCGTCACCGGCAAATGCGGCGACATCGAAGGCGTATGGATCGATCCCGTAATGGCGCAGGTGATGATCGTCTTCGCTCTCTTCCGCATGGTATCTCCATCATTCTCCTCTCCCCTGTGGGGAGAGGAAGGGGCCCAAGCGAAGCTTGGGAAGGTGAGGGCCCGCTATCACACAAACAATCCCGTCTTCTCGAACCGCACCGTATCGATCAATCCCTCATCCGAAATCCGAAGCTCCGGTATCACCACCAGCGCCAGCAGCGAGTGCTGCATGAAGGCATTGTTGAGCTTGCAGCCGCAGGCCCGCATCGCCTCCACCATCTTCCCCGCCTTCTTCGCCACAACCTCCGCCCGCTCATCCGACATGAGCCCAGCGATCGGCAATTCCACCAGCGCCACAACTTTTCCTTCGCGCACCACGACGATGCCACCCTGCACCTCGCCCAGCGTATTCGCAGCCAACGCCATGGATGCCTTGTCGGTCCCCACCACGATCATGTGATGGCTGTCATGGGCAACCGTGCTCGCCACCGCGCACGGAACATTATAGCCGAAGCCCGATACAAAGCCGTTGCTCACGGCCCCCGTGCCCCGATGCCGCTCGACCAGCGCGATCTGGCAGACCTCGCCATCAGTATCGACGAGCCCATTGCTGACCTTGAGCCTACGCTCAAGAGCCCGCGTCGGCGCCTGATTTTCGATAACACCGATCACCCGCGCCGTAACTTCATTCGCCCCCTTAGGCGCCGCGATATCGAAATCCTTCGCCGTGAGCTTCCGCTTGAGCTTCACCGTATTGCGCGCGCTCGCCGGATAAATATAAGCCGGAATATCGGCGGTAAGTTTTCCGCCCTCCGCCAGCACTCGCCCCCGCGCCACCACCATATCGATGGGCAGCGTCACAAGGTCCGGCGACAGCAGCAAATCGGCGCGCCGCCCGGGCGTGATCGAACCCACTTCTTTTTCCATGCCGAAATGTTCCGCCGTATTGAGGCTCGCCATCTGGATCGCCGTCACCGGCTTTAACCCTTGCGCAATCGCATGGCGCACCACGCGATTCATGTGCCCCTCATTCACCAGCGTGCCGGAATGGCTATCATCCGTGCACAGAATAAAATTGCGCGAATCGAGCCCAAGCTGGGTCACTGCCTTGATCTGCGCCGCCACATCATACCAGGCCGAACCCAGCCGCAGCATGGCCTTCATGCCCTGCCGCACCCGCGCCACCGCGTCCTCGACGCGCGTCCCCTCGTGGTCGTCGCCAGCTCCTCCCGCCACATAGCCGTGAAACGGCAACCCCAGATCGGGCGAAGCGTAATGCCCGCCTACCGTCTTGCGCGCCCCTTGCGCCGCGGCGATCTCACTCAGGATGATGGCGTCGCCTCGCGCCACGCCGGGAAAATTCATCATCTCTCCAAGCCCGATAATATTGGGCCACGTCATCGCCTCCGCCACTTCGGCAACACCCAGCGATGCCCCCGCGTTCTCCAATCCCGGAGCACTCGGCACGCACGACGGCATCTGCACCAGCACATTGATCGGCAGCCCCATCGCCTCGTCATGCATCAGCTTGACACCGGCCAAGCCCAGCACATTGGCGATCTCATGGGGATCGATGAACATGGTCGTGGTGCCGTGCGGGATCACGGCGCGGGCGAATTCCGTTACCGTCACCATGCCGCTTTCCACATGCATGTGCCCATCGCAGAGCCCCGGTACCATATAGCGCCCGTTCGCGTCGATCACATGTGTCGCGGAACCAATTGCATGGGAGGCATCCGGCCCCACATAGGCAAACCGCCCCTCTGCAATGGCCACATCCGTCCCGGCAATAATCTCGCCCGAGTGCACATTCACCCAGCGCCCGTGGCGGACAACCGTGTCGGCGGGCGATCGTCCCATCGCCACATCGATCAGCTGCGGCGCCGTTTCAGCCCACGTCTTCAGCATGTTTGTGGTCTAAAGCCTCAGCGGCCGATCTGCAACCCGCGCAGGAACTGGATCAAATCGTCGCGCTCACCCGCGTCTGCCACATAGAACGGATGCGGCGCGCCGGCGCCACGGCTTGCATCAAGCAAGGACTCGAAGCCGCTCACCGAGACGTCGTGCAAGAGGACAGTGCGCCGATCAAGGTCGAGCAGCATCGGGATGGCATTGCCCCGGCGCGCCCCACGGTCGCTCGCATCGACCACGATCATCTTGTCGTCGAAGGTCCCGGGAGAATTCTGTATGGGACTAAGCGGCGGGTCGCGCTGGGCCAGCACCATTGGCTTGTATCCCGGAAAAATCGTCTTCATTCTAACCAGGGTGCGCGCCACCGGCTTGCCCTGGTCGACATTGTGGCAGGCGGTGCACTTCTCGGCGGCAAACACTTTACGTCCCCGCGCCGCTGCCTTCGCATCGATCTTGCCGCCCTTGGGCGCGTCAAGCGCTTCCACATAAGCCTTCATGTCGGCGAGCTTCTGGTCATCGACCCGCCGTCCCACCGGTGTTGCCGGATGGCCGACTTTGCCCGTCACCTCTGCGTCGACGAACGGATATCCCGTCACTCCAGTATCCGCGAGAATCTTGGCGTAGTCGTTCGCGAGCTGCTCGCCCGCGGCTCCCGCCTTGATCTTCAGGAATTTGCGCCCCTCGGGCGTGACCAGCGTCGTAGGGTCGAGGTTGGTCGTGTAGGAGCCGTTGCTGATATCGACGAACTTCGCGAACTCCCCGGCACTTCCGTAAGGCGCTGCCAGATCCTGCCGGAACAGCGGCGTGTTGATCACCGAATTGCCGTGCCCATCCTGGGTCTCGTCGAAGGTGCCAACCGGATAGAATTGCGGGTTGCTGAGATAGGCGTCGACCTCAGCCTCCGTCGAGTCCGGCGTCAGACCCGTGGGTGCCCGCCCGATGGTCTTGCCGCCGAGGGTGATTTGCAGGTTGGGATAGACGGCGCGCGAGTTCGCCGCCGTGGCGAGCAGCTTGCCCATGTTGAGTTGCAGGGCGGCGGGGCCATCGATGCGGCGTCCGATCGATCCAGCACCCGGCACCTCATGCACGGACTTGTCGGTGACGGTGTGGCAGATCGCGCAGGACACGCCCACCTTGTCGCCCTTGGCGATCTCGATCCGTCCGTCGCCGTTGCTGTCCTTTGGCACGATGCCGATGACGGCGTTGGCTTCGATGAGCTTCGCCGTCGCCATTGGATCGTTGAGGGTTGGCGCATTCTGAGGCGA
Organism: Aestuariivirga sp.; assembly: GCA_041742805.1. Lineage (GTDB taxonomy): Bacteria > Pseudomonadota > Alphaproteobacteria > Rhizobiales > Aestuariivirgaceae > Aestuariivirga. The sequence continues at coordinate 4,218 of JBGTNZ010000234.1, read as the reverse complement.
CAGATCGGTCTTCAGCTCCACCGCCATGGCCGCCCGCATGGGTTCCGGCACCGCGTCGATGTCGATAAGCAGGCCGGTTTGCAGGAGTTGCAGCGGAGTAATTTTGGCGTCCATCATGCCTTTCGGCACCCGCGCCGCATCCGTCCAGAACCCCTCATTGCCAAAGGTTTCGAAGCGGAAAACCTCGCGGCCTCGAGTGGAATCCCCCGTAATACGGGGGGCATCGTGCGCGCTTGCCGTGGGGACCACCACCGGTTTGCCAAGGCCAAACACTGCGAGGAGTGTCAGGTAAACCGAGGCGCAGAGGGCAATCAGGCCACAGACACGAGCGAAAGTTGTTGGCGAAACCACGTCCACGGCCTTTCCGGTCCTCGAGGCGGACCACGCTTGCCCTGAAGAATCCAATGCGGTTCGCAATAAGAAGTTCCTCGTGACAGAACTATTTTTGCCTCACCGGGCCGCTCAGCCCACGTTTAATGGCGGGCATAAACCTGCGACGTGCCGTCCGCAGTGAAAATAAAGACGTCATAGGCTTCCGGCTCAGCCCCCATTTCCATGCCGGGCGAGCCCATCGGCATGCCGGGAACCGCGAGGCCCCGCGCCGCCGGGTTCTTTGCGAGGAGAGTCAGAATGTCTTCGGCCGGGACATGGCCTTCGAGGATATATTCCCCCATCATCGCCGTATGGCACCCGGCAAGTACCACTGGCACTCCCAGCTTCGACCGGCGCTCATCGAGGGAAGAATCGTCCTCCATTGTCACGGCAAAACCCGCCTGCCTGAGGTGCTCCGCCCATTTCTCGCAACAGCCGCAGCCTGGATTGCGATAGGCCGCTATTGTCGGATAGTTCGCAGCCACGGCGGGCATGACTGCGGCAAAGGCGACGGCTCCTGCGCCGAAGCGCCAAAGCGCGTCACGGCGGTTGATTGACTGCACAAACATTTTTTCTCTCCCTCTGGTAATATTATGGCGCGGCGACAAGACCGGCCGAATCCTCAAGACAATCCTTCACGGCCTTTATAAAGGTCGCCGCCTCGTAGCCATCGACGATACGATGATCGAAGGACGATGACAAATTCATCATCTTGCGGATCACGACAGCACCGTCACGCACCATGGCTCGCTCCGCCATTCGGTTGACGCCGACAATCGCCACTTCCGGCGGATTGATGATCGGCGTTGCCGCGATGCCGCCGAGCGCGCCCAGGCTCGTTACCGTGATGGTGGAGCCCGAAAGCTCCTCGCGGTTCGACTTTCCCGCCCGCGCCGCTTCACTCAGCCGCGCGATCTCCGCCGCCAGTTTCCAGATATCCTTGCTTTCGGCGTGGTGGATCACCGGCACCAGCAGCCCGCGCTCCGTCTGCGTCGCGATTCCCACATGCACCGAAGCAAACCGGCGGATGACACCCTGCGTATCGTCAAAATGCGCGTTAACCCCCGGGTGCGCAGCAATGGCCTTAATCAGCGCACGGATCAAAAAAGGCAGAATGGTAAGCTTCCCGCGCGACCCATGCGTAACATTGAGCTTGCCGCGCAGCGCCTCAAGCTCCGTCACATCCACTTCTTCCACATAGGCGAAATGTGGGATGCGCCGCTTGGCCTCCAGCATCCGCTCGGCAATGCGCCGCCGCAATCCGAAAATCTTGATGTCCTCGGCACCCTCTTCCGCAGCCCCCATCGCCGGTCTGGCTGAAGGCGCCGCCTGCCGGCTCAACAGAATTTTATCAAGATCGCCATGCTGCACCACCGATCCCGGCCCGCTCCCCGCAATGCCGAACAGATCGATTCCCAATGCAGCGGCGCGACCCCTGACTGCCGGTGATGCCAGCCCCTTGCCGCTTACCTTGCCTCCCTTCCCCTTGCGGGCAGGGTCGCCTCCCTTATCTCCCTCCCCCTTGCGGGGAGGGTGGCGCTCAGCGCTGGGTGGGGGTCGCTCCGGCCTCTCCGCTTCGCCCCCCTCAATTTCAAACACCACCAACTCGGAGCCGACCGCGGCCTTCGTTCCTTCCTCCCCGTTGCGCGAAACGATGCGGCCCTTCACCGGCGATACAATCTCCACCGTCGCCTTGTCCGTCATAATGTCGACCAGCGGCTGCTCTTCGCCGATTTCATCACCGACTTTCCCGTGCCACTTGACGATCTCGGCCTCGGCGGTCCCTTCGCCCACATCCGGCAACTTGAAAACAAACCGCCCCATGGCGTCCCCTATTCCGTCATTCCGGCGAAAACCGGAATCCAGCTTTGACATGAACCCCGGCTTCCGCCGGGGTGACGGATGAGCTGAGCAGGACTCATGTCGCGCCCATGATCTTGCGGATCGCCCCAGCCACGCGCGCAGGACCCGGGAAATACTCCCACTCGAATTCCTGCGGATAAGGCGTGTCCCATCCGGTGACGCGCAGGATCGGCGCTTCCAAATGATAGAAGCAGCGCTCCTGCACCAGTGCTGAAAGCTCCGCGCCATAGCCCGAGGTCCGCGTCGCCTCATGCACGATCAAACAGCGTCCCGTCTTCTCCACCGATGCCTCGATAGCTTCAATATCGATCGGCATCAGCGTACGGAGATCGATGACTTCCGCATCGACGCCCGTTTCATTCGCCGCCGCCAGCGCCACATGCACCATCGTGCCATAAGCCAGAATAGTAAGCGCCTCGCCCTCGCGCGCCACCGCCGCCTGTCCCAGCGGAATCGAATAGTACTCGGCGGGAACTTCACCTGCCTTATGCTTGGCCCAAGTCTCCACCGGCTTGTCGTGATGCCCATCGAACGGCCCGTTGTAGAGCCGCTTGGGCTCGAAAAATAACACCGGATCGTCATCCTCAATTGCACTGATCAGCAACCCCTTGGCGTCATATGGATTAGACGGGATCACCGTCTTCAGTCCACACACATGGGTGAATAACCCTTCAGGACTCTGGCTGTGCGTCTGCCCGCCGAAAATGCCGCCGCCGTAAGGAGCGCGCACCGTGATCGGCGCATTGAACTCGCCCCCGGAGCGATAGCGCAGCCGCGCCGCCTCCGAAACCAGCTGATCGAACGCGGGATAGATATAATCCGCGAACTGACATTCCACCACCGGCCGCAACCCATAGGCCCCCATGCCGATCGCCACCGCGATCTGCCCGCTCTCGGCAATCGGCGCATCGAACACGCGCGTCTCGCCATACCGCTGCTGCAACCCGTCGGTCACGCGGAACACGCCGCCGAAGAACCCCACGTCCTCGCCGAAGATTAGCACATTCGGATCGCGCGCCAGCATCACATCCATGGCCGAATTCAGCGCCTCAACCATATTCATCGCCGTCATGCCTTATTGGCCTTCATCTCAGCTTGTTGCTCGCGCAAATGCCACGGCATTTCCTTGTAGACATCCTCGAACATGGTGGAGGGATCATGGTAAGGCCCGCCGCCATGCACGCCGAGCTTCTGCGCCCTCCTGTTTTCAGCATCGGCATGCGCGTCGACGTCCGCCACAAGTGCAGTATGCCGCGGCTCGTCCCATTCGCCCAAATGCACAAGATGCGCCTTGAGCCGGTTGATCGGATCGCCCAGCGGCCAATGCTGATATTCATCGCCGGCCCGGTAGCGACTCGGGTCGTCGCTGGTCGAATGCGGCGCGGCGCGATATGTGAAGTGCTCGATCAGCGTCGGCCCATGATTGCTGCGCGCCCGCTCCGCCGCCCAGCACGTCACCGCATAGACCGCGAGGAAATCATTGCCATCAACGCGAATGCCCGGAATGCCAAAACCAACGGCGCGCGAAGCAAAAGTCGTTTCCTCGCCCCCCGCCACACCCTGGCTCGACGAAATCGCCCACTGGTTGTTGACGAGATTGAGAATGACCGGCGCGTGATAGACCGCGGCAAAAGTCAGCGCCTGATGGAAATCACCCTCCGCCGACGCACCCTCGCCGATCCATGTGGCGGCAATCCGCGTATCGCGCTTGTAGGCAGAAGCCATGGCCCAACCCACGGCCTGCGGAAACTGCGTGCCAAGATTTCCCGACAGCGAAAAAAAACTCGCCTCGCGCACCGAATAGAGCACCGGCAATTGCCGCCCCTTCAGCCGGTCCCCCGCATTGGCATAGACCTGGCACATCAAATCGAACACCGGCCAGTCGCGCGCGATCAACAGCCCCTGCTGGCGATAAGAGGCAAAACACATATCGTCCCGGTTCATTGCCAGCGCCGCCGCCACCGCCACGCCTTCTTCGCCGGT
>JBGTNZ010000233.1:0-6981 GCA_041742805.1 Aestuariivirga sp. | reverse complement strand
CCGGAGGTGATGAACCTCAAGGACCTGATCCAGGCCTTCATCGCGTTCCGCGAGGAGGTGGTGACGAGGCGCACCAAGCATCTCCTCGCCAAGGCCCGCGACCGTGCCCATGTGCTTGTCGGCCTCGCAATCGCGGTTGCCAATATCGACGAGGTGATCGCCCTCATCCGGCGCTCGAAGGATGCGGCCGAAGCGCGCGCCGCACTGATGGGCCGGACCTGGCCCGCCAAGGACATGGCGCCGTTGATTGCGTTGATCGCCGATCCCCGGCACCGCCTAGAAACGGATGGTAGCTATCGCCTATCGGAAGAACAGGCCAAGGCGATTCTCGATCTCCGCCTGCAGCGCCTGACAGCACTTGGCCGCGAGGAAATCGCCGCCGAACTCGAGAAACTCGCCCTCGAAATCGCCGACTATCTCGATATCCTTCGTTCACGCGCGCGCGTCATGGCGATCATCACCGGCGAACTCGCCGCCATAAAAGACGAATTCGCGACGCCGCGCCGCACCGTGATCGTCGACAATGACGGCGAGGTCGAGGACGAGGACCTGATCCAGCGCGAGGACATGGTGGTGACGGTGAGCCATGCGGGCTATGTCAAGCGCGTTCCGCTGTCGGCCTACCGCGCGCAGCGGCGCGGCGGCAAGGGCAGGGCGGGTGTCGCGATGCGCGAGGAGGATTTCGTCACCAAGCTGTTCGTGGCCTCGACCCACGCGCCCATCCTGTTCTTCTCCACCGCCGGCATGGTCTACCGCATGAAAGTGTGGCGCTTGCCCGTCGGCAATCCGCAGGCGCGCGGCAAGGCCCTCATTAATCTTCTGCCGCTGGCCCAGGACGAGCGCATTACCACCATCATGCCCATGCCCGAGGATGAGTCCACATGGGGCTCCCTCCACCTGATGTTCGCGACCCGATCCGGCACCGTCCGGCGGAACGAGCTCTCCGATTTTGAGAATATCAACCGGGCCGGAAAGATCGCCATGAAGCTCGATCCAGGCGACCAGATCGCAGGGGTTGAGATCTGCTCTGCCGCGGACGACGTGCAGCTCACCACCGCCCACGGACAATGCATCCGCTTTGCCGTGGAGGATGTCCGGGTATTCAAGGGCCGCGACTCGACCGGCGTGCGCGGCATTCGCCTTGAGGACGGCGACAATGTCATTTCCATGTCGATTCTGCGCCATGTGGAGGCGACCGCCGGGGAACGCGCCGCCTTCCTCAAAATGTCGCGCGCCATGGCCGGCGAGGAGGTAGAGCAGGGGGCAGCCGACGAGGAGGCGATCGCCGACACCACGCTCTCCCAGGAACGCTATGTCGCCATGGGGGCGGCGGAACAGACGATCCTCACGGTTTCCGCCAATGGCTACGGCAAGCGCACCTCCTCCTACGAATACCGGATCACCGGCCGTGGCGGCAAAGGCATCGTCGCCATGGCGGTGAACGACCGCAACGGCCCGCTGGTCGCTTCCTTCCCCGTCGAAGCCTCCGACCAGATCATGCTGGTGACCGACGGCGGCCAACTCATCCGCTGCCCCGTCAACGGCATTCGCAAAGCCGGCCGCTCGACGCAAGGCGTCATCATCATCAACACCGCCGACGACGAAAGCGTCGTCTCCGTCGAAGCCATCAGCGAGGAAGACGGCGAGGCGGAGGAAGCATGATTCGCCTCTCCCCTGTGGGGAGAGGGAGGGGCCCATTGCGGAACGCAATGGGAGGGTGAGGGCAGTTCTCCAAGTTGCATTCAGCGCGTGATCCTGACGATACATATCCCATGACACCCACAGCCCCTCACCCTCCCATGCTTCGCATGGGCCCCTCCCTCTCCCCGCAGGGGAGAGGCGAGTGATGCCTCTCGACATTTACTTCACCTTCCTCGGCGCCGGTCTGCTGCTGTTCCTTAAGCCCGGGCCCGCCATGTCGGTCATTGTCGGGAACAGTGTTGGGTATGGCGTGCGGGGCGGATTAACGTCGGTCACCGGCAACGTGCTGGGCTTCGCGCTGCTGCTCGCGATCGTCAGCTTCGGCCTCGCCTGGATCGCCGAGGCGATGCGTGAGTGGTTCAGTTGGATCAAACTCGGCGGTGCGCTGTATCTCGTCTGGCTCGGCATCAGCCGTTTGCGCAACGCGGGCCGCGTCTCCACCTATGGCGAAAATCCCACCGGCGAATTGTTCCGCGATGGTTTCCTGGTGGCTGTGGCTAACCCGGAAGTCATCATGTTCCTCGCGGCTTTCTTGCCGCCCTTCGTTGATCCGGCACTCCCAGTCGCCCCGCAGCTCGCCCTTCTCGGCGCAACATTTATCACAGTAAGCGCCCTGGCTGGATCGCTGTTAGCGGTCCTCGCTGGGCAGGCGCGAATTGTTCTCTCCGGCGATAGACTCAAATGGATCGATTACCTCAGCGGGGGCTTGATTGTGCTCGCCGGGTTGTGGCTAGCTTGGCCGCGATAAGAGGAGCGCCAACATGAATCTCGAGAACTGGCTGGCATTTTCCGCTGCGGCGACAGCACTCGCCATCGTGCCGGGCCCCACAGTTACTGTGATCATCGCCAACAGCCTCCGCTACGGCGCCCGCGCCGGGCTCCTCAACGTGGCCGGAACGCAAGTCGGCGTCGCGATCTGGCTGGTGATCGCCGTGCTCGGATTGGGCGCCGCCATCGAGGTCATGGGCGTGTGGTTCGATGTCCTACGCTATGCCGGCGCCGCCTATCTGGTCTGGCTCGGCGTAAAACTGCTGCGGTCCAAGGGCGATCTTGCCGTGGCAACAGATCGTGCAAGGCCGGGCGGCAGCTTCTTTCTCCAGGGCTTCATCGTCATCATGTCGAACCCCAAGATGCTGGTGCTCTTCGGGGCGCTCATTCCGCCGTTCATTTCACCGAGCGGCGACTATCAACACCAGTTGCTCACTCTCGGGCTGACGTTCGCTGCAATTGCGCTGGCCGGAGACAGCATTTACGCCCTTGCGGCGGGAAAGGCCGGCCAATGGCTGTCGCGCTCGCGCGTTCGTGCCATTGAAATTGCCAGCGGCCTCTGCCTCACGGCAGGCGGCGTGTGGCTCGCGTTGAAAGGCCGTTGACGCCTAGCCGATGCCCAGTTTCTTCGCCAGCTCCATATCCCAGAACGCGGCCTCGATCTTGTTGCCGTCGAGATCGCGCACGAAGCAGCCGTAATAGGGCTCGCCATAGTCGTGCCGCCCGCCGGGGTCACCGTCTTCGCGGCTGCCGGCGGCGATTGCCTCCTTGAAAAAAGCATCCACCTCCGCCTTGGATGCTGCATTGAAACCGACATGGGCGCCGTTGCCGTTGGACGCGGCGGCGCCATCATGGGGCGTTCCGATCCAGAATTCCGGATAGGCCTTGCCGAAGGCCACCGCCCCCGGATACTCCATGACGATCCGGCACCCGAGCGTTGCAAGCACGCGCTCGTAAAAAGCCCGTGCTTCGGGGAAGCGGTTGGTGCCCAGCGACACATGCGAGATGATGGACGGGTTTTCGTCTGCCATTTGGTCCTCCTGATCGTACTATGCTGCCGCCTGCTGACAGGTTGCGGCAGCAGCATAACCGGTTTATGGCAAACACCATGACTCGCATCGGCTTCTATCCCGGCTCCTTCGATCCCGTCACCTACGGCCATCTCGATATCATCGCCCGGGCGGCGCGGTTGGTGGACAAGCTCATCATCGGCGTCGGCATGCATGCAGGTAAGCAGGCGCTCCTCGATGCAAAATCCCGGGTGGCGCTGCTGGAAGACGTCATCCGTCCCATCGCCGAACACACCTGCGTCCAGATTTTCGTCTTGACCTTCGATGATCTCGCCGTCAACGCCGCCCGCCGCCACCATGCGGGCGTCATCATCCGGGGCCTCCGCGATGCCAGCGATTTCGACTACGAAGTGCAGATGGGCCAGATGAACGGCGCCATGGCTCCCGATATCGAGTCGGTTTTCCTCGCCGCCTCTCCCGCCACCCGCATGATCGCTTCTTCCTTGGTGAAGCAAATCGCGCAAATGGGCGGAGACATCACGCTGTTCATCCCCAAGGAAGCCCAGGCCATGATGACGGCCGCCCTGAGAAAACTGTAGTGCCCGAATGTCTGGGGAGACAGAACTTCTCAAGCGCCTTTACGGCGGTTTCAACTCCCGCGACATGGACGCGGTGCTGGCGACCATGCACCGGGAAGTTGTGTGGGCTAACGGATTAGAAGGCGGGCATGTATACGGACACGACGGCGTCCGCGACTACTGGACGCGGCAATGGGCGGCGATCAACTCCCACGCGGAGCCAACCGGCTTCGCGATCGGCGCGGATGGAACAACCGAAGTCGAAGTCCACCTAACCGCGCGCGATCTCAAAGGCAATTTGGTGTTCGACAGGATGGGCGGCCATATATTCCAGATAGAGGATGGCCTGATCAGACGCTTTGACATCCGATAGCATTGACTTTTAACCGGGCAGCCTTCAGTTAACCCGCCGGCATAACTGGAGACTTCCATGATCAAGAAGATAAGCGCGGCAGCGATCGCTGCAATCTGGCTTGCGAGCCCCGCACTAGCCGCGGAAAAGCTCACCATCGAAACCAGCAAGGGCTGTTCCTTCGACATCAAGCTCAGGCCCGATCTCGCTCCCAAACATGTGGCCCAGATCACCAAGCTTTCGGCGGCGGGCTTTTACGATGGCATCGTGTTCCATCGCGTGATCGATGGCTTTATGGCTCAAACCGGCGATCCCACCGGCACGGGCTCGGGAGACTCGAGCGAGCCCAACATTCAGGCTGAATTCACTCAAGAGCATTTCACGCGGGGCGTTGTCGGCATGGCCCGCACCGCGGATCCCAATTCCGCCAACAGCCAGTTTTTCGTGACCTTCGCCGAGGCAGGATTTCTCGATGGCCAATATACGGTGTGGGGCACTGTCGATGAAACCGGCATGGCCTGTGTCGACCAGCTCGCCAAAGGCGAACCGCCGGCCAACCCCGACAAGATGGTTAAGGTCACCGTGCAATAATGGCTGACCCTGAAAACACCATCCACATGGACCTCGCCAATCACAAGGGCGAGGCCAAGGGCCGCGTCACCATCGAACTCCGCCCCGACTTGGCGCCGGGCCACGTCAAGCGCATCAAGGAACTGGCGCGAGAAGGCTTTTACGACGGTGTCGTTTTCCACCGCGTCATCGACGGCTTCATGGCCCAGGGCGGCGATCCGACCGGCACCGGCACGGGCGGCTCCAAAAAACCCAACCTGAAAGCGGAATTCTCCAAAGAACCCCACGTCCGCGGCATATGCTCCATGGCGCGCTCGCAAAGCCCCGATTCCGCCAACAGCCAGTTCTTCATCTGCTTTGACGACGCCGGTTTTCTCGACAACAAATATACAGTCTGGGGCAAGGTCACCTCGGGCATGGAACTGGTCGACTCGATCAAGCGCGGCGAGCCGGTGAGCCAACCCGACAAGATCGCCAAAATGCGGGTGGCGGCGGACGCGGCCTGATGAAACGCCTTGCCGCTTTGGGAGCGCTGCTGATCGCCGGCACGCCCGCCCAGGCGACGGAATGGCTTGTCTGTTCCGATGGCGGTAAGGCTTCGATCAGCATACTGCTCGGCCAGATGGAAGTGATCGCGGTTGCCGACATCATGATCGAAGCCGGTCAAAAGAAATGGTCGACGCGGGACGAGGGCGCAACGCCCATCACCAAAGGCCAGGCCTTCGAAACCAAGGACCAGATCTGGATTGATGTGACCGACGCCAATGTTAACGCCATCGTCGCTCAACTCCGGTTGTTCAAGGCCGATGAAGGCGATCATCACGTCACCGGCGGGACCTTGCGTATAACAGGCGAGGGAGCCTGGGCCGTCACCTGCACTGGCCCCTGATGCGCGTTGCCGATTTCGATTTCGACCTTCCGCCCGGGCGGATAGCCCTCAGACCCGCCAGCCCTCGCGACTCCGCCAAGCTCCTCGTTGTACGTCCCGATATTTTTGAAGATCGCGCAATGCGTGATCTGCCCTCGCTGCTGCGAGCGGGCGATGTACTAGTCTTCAACAACACGAAGGTCATCCCCGCCGCGCTCACTGGCCATCGCGTGGGGCGGGGCGGCACGACCCCGAAAATCGAAACTCTTCTGCACATGCGCCTTGATGGTTCGCGGTGGAAAGCCTTCGCCAAGCCCGGCAAAAAACTTGGCGTCGGAGATCGCGTCCGCTTCGGCGGGGAAGGCCGCGTGTGCCTCACCGGAACGCTCGACGCCACAGTTGCCGCCAAAGGCGAGGCGGGAGAAATAACACTGGCCTTCGATCTCGCTGGCCCCGTATTGGACGAAGCTATCGGGCTCGTGGGTGACATGCCATTGCCCCCCTATATCGCTGGCAAACGCGCCACCGACGAGCAAGACCGCAGCGACTATCAGACCATGTTTGCCGCGGAGGAGGGCGCCGTTGCCGCTCCCACGGCCGGGCTGCATTTTACCCCAAATCTCATGAAATCCCTGCAAGACTCCGGAATCGCGATGGAATTCGTGACCCTGCACGTGGGCGCGGGTACCTTCTTGCCGGTGAAGGCTGAAAACACCGAGAATCACAAGATGCACGCCGAATGGGGCAGCATCGATGCGGCAACCAGTGCTCGCCTGAAAGCGGCGCGTACCGCTGGGAACCGGATTGTGGCTGTCGGCACGACCTCGCTTCGGCTCCTCGAAAGCTCTCATCTCGAACCCTTTTCAGGCACGACGGATATTTTCATAACGCCGGGCTATAGCTTCAGGGCCGCGGACCTGCTCATCACTAATTTTCATCTCCCGAAATCTACGCTCTTCATGCTTGTGGCCGCCTTCGCCGGGCTCGTGCGGATGAAACAGGCTTATGCCCACGCCATCTCGAATGACTATCGCTTCTATTCCTACGGCGATGCGAGCCTGCTATTCCCGGCGGCATGACGGCTGAATTTTCTTTCGCGCTTTACAAGACCGATGGTGCCGCCCGCCTCGGCAC
>JBGTNZ010000232.1:0-1768 GCA_041742805.1 Aestuariivirga sp. | reverse complement strand
GCTGCTTCCGGCCGCGCCTCGTAGGGCACCTTCTCCCACTTGGGCCCGCCCACGGCGCCGAACAGCACGGCGTCGCAGGCCATGGCCTTCGCCATATCGTCTTCGGAAATGGCCTTGCCATGGGCATCATAGGCAGAGCCGCCGGCGAGGCCCCGATCGGTCTCGAATTTGGCGATTCCCTGACTACTGAACCAGGCGATAACCGCCTCGGCTTCCCGCATCACTTCGCCGCCGATGCCATCGCCCGGCAGCAGGAATAGATTATGAGAGACCATGGTACCCCATCCGTGAGAGTGGTTGGGGTAGCGGGAGCGTGTCTCCTAATCAAGCCCACTCAGTGCGACATCAGCACCGGGCGATTGAGGCGGCCCAGAACGAAGCGAGTGGCGCCGCCGAAAATAAATTCGGCCAAGCGGCTGTGGCCATAGGCTCCCATGACGATGAGCCCGGCGCTGCAATCGTCGGCGCAGCGCAGCAGCGCGTGGCCCGCGTCATGCCCTTCGGTTGTTAGCATCTCCGCCTTGACACCATGGCGCGCCAGGGCCTCCGCGAGATGGGCCCCGGGCGCGTCACGTTTGGCATCCTTGTGCGCGCCAATATGGATGACGCGGACTTTCTTCGCCGCCTTGAGCAGCGGCAAGGCGTCAAACGCCGCCCGTGCCGCCTCCCGCCCCCCGTCCCAGCCGACCACAATCTCATCAAGCGAGAGCTTTGCCTCGCCGGCACCCGGCAGGACGAGAACCGGGCGGCCCGCCCCCATGATGAGCTGTTCAACGAAATCGCGCTCGACGCCGGTCACCTCGTCGGGATTGGTGGCCGATGCAAGGATGAGATCGGCGCTGCGCCCGCGCGCGATGGTGTCATCGGCGATCAGCGGCGTCCTGGCGTCAATCTGCCGGACATCGAAGGTCACCTTTTCGCGTTGCATCGCCATCTCGAAATCGGCCTGCACCTTGGTGGCATTCTCCTTGAAAAAGCTGCGGTTGCCTTCGAACACCTGGGGTGCCGCCTCGAAACCAACTGAAGGATAGACCTGGACGGCGGGAATCACATAGAGGCCGGACACATGGGCCTTGAGCACGCGCCCCAGCACGCCCGCCGCCGCAACCACCTGCGGCAGCCGCGCGGTTTCATTGAGAGACACCAATATTGTCTTGTATGACATGGTTCGCCCTCCTCACGATAGGAGAAGCTTAGCCCATGAAGGACGTTCATTGAACACCTTCTCTTGAAAGAACCGTCACCCCGGCGAAAGCCGGGGTCCAGTTCAGACATGGTTACTCCGCCGCTTTGAGCGCCATCGGGTTGTTGGGATGCGTCGTCCAGTTGGCGTAGGCGGGATCGATGATCTTGCCGGTGCGGGGGTCGACTCCCGATGTCATGCGCTCCATGGTGATGCAGTTCTCCACCGGGCAGATCTCGACGCAGAGATTGCAGGCGACGCATTCGGCGTCGATCACCTCGAAATGGCGTTTGCCGTCTTTCTCGCGCATGATCGCCTGGTGGGACGTGTCTTCGCAGGCGGCGTAGCAGCGGCCGCATTTGATGCACAGATCCTGGTCGATCCTGGCTTTGGTTACGTAGTTGAGGTTGAGGAATTGCCAGTCGGTCACATTGGCGACGGCGCGGCCCCGGAAATCCTCGATGGTACGATAGCCCTTTTCATCCATCCAGCGCGACAGGCCGGATTTCATCTCCTCCACGATGCGGAAACCATAGGTCATGGCCGCCGTGCACACCTGCACGGTGCCGCAGCCAAGGGCGATGA
>JBGTNZ010000231.1:0-2659 GCA_041742805.1 Aestuariivirga sp. | reverse complement strand
GGCAAAACTTGGGCGGGCAGCGAGATCGTTTTTTGCGATCGCCTCGATGAAGCGGCGGGCGGTGATGACAAAGGCTTCGCCGTAGCCCAATCCCTGGCCTTGGGCGTACCAGAAGGGTGCTGCCTCGGGGTGAATTCCGCCGAGCATGATGCGGCGGAAGCCGGCGGTGGTTTTTTCGTCGGTGGAGGAATAGAGATGCAATTCATTATTGCGCTCCCAGTCGAAAGCGAGAGATCCCCTGGTTCCGATAATGCTGAAAGCGAGACTGGATTTGTGGCCAGTCGCCGCCCATGAGGCATGGACGGAGCCGGTGGCGCCGCTTGTGAATTCGACAAGGGCTGCGGTCAGGTCGTCAACGGTCACTCTCTTGGCGTCGGGGCTGCCGACGGGGCGAAGCTCGTGGAGGCGTTTGCTGATCGCGGCGACCCGCGCCACGGGGCCTGCCAGCGAACAGGCGATGTCCATGATGTGCGATCCGATATCGCCAAAGGCGCCGCCGCCGGCAATCGCCTTGTCGAATCTCCAGCCGTAGGGCAGTGCTGGATCGGCGGCGTAATCCTGGAAGAAGTGGCCCTCGAAATGGAGAATTTCGCCGAGCTCCCCCTTGGCGATCAACTGGCGCGCCATTTCGACGCCAGGCCAGGTGCGATACGAGAAATTTACGACGCCGACCTTGCCGGATTTTTTGGCGGCGGCGGCCATGCGTTCCGCATCGGCGACGGAGTTCGATAGGGGCTTTTCGCAAAAAACATGCTTGCCATGCTCAAAGGCGTCGATGGCGTAGAGGGCATGGCTGTCATTGGGAGTGATGATGATGACCGCGTCGATGTCACGGCCGCGTGTCACGCTTTTCCAGTCGGTGCCATGCTCGCGCCAGCCCCAGCGCGCGGCGCCTTCGGCCGCCATTTCCGGCACGATGTCGATCATGCGGACCATTTCAATTTCGGGTATTTCCTTCCACAGGAACGAGCCAATGTTTCGCAACGCCAGACTGTGCATCTTGGCCATGTAACCGGAGCCGATAATGCCGAAGCGAATTGTCGAGGTCATGCCGCTACACCAATCCCTGCCACGCCACTTTCTTGGCATCGCCGTTCGCCCCGGCCTTGAACCGGCCCATGAGCGAGACGGCACCCTTCATCAAGAAAACATGGTCGGACTCGAGCAGGAACAGGCTGACGCCCCGGTCTTTCCAGGGGGCGGCCTCGGCGACATCGCCCAGGAACATACCGACGGGCCGCTGATGTTTGCGGGCGGCCGCCACGATGCGAAGGGAGGCCTCGTCAACTTCGGGCGCGTTGATCGAGGTTGCCCCCAGCGACACCGCGAGGTCGGCCCGGCCGATGAACAGGCAGTCGATGCCTTCGACCGCGGAAATATCGTCAATCGCTTCGAGCCCCTCGACGTCTTCGATCTGGGCCACGACGACTGTGGCCTCCCGGCCCAACCGTAAATTGTCGGCCATGGCGCGGCGCGTATAGCCGGCGGCGCGGGTTGAGCCGGCGTAGCCTCTGCCGCCACGGCCGAAATGGGCATGTTTCACCGCGTCAAGGGCATCCTGCCGAGATGCGACATGGGGAATGACGACGCCCGTTGCGCCAAGATCAAGGGCATTGAGAATGTGGTGGGGGTGTGCCGAGGGAACGCGCACCAGGCATGGCATAGCAGCGGCGCGCGCCGCCAGAATGCAGGCATCAAGATCGCGGCGGTCGAAGGGGGCGTGCTCCGCGTCAAGGCAGACAACATCGAGTTCTGTGCCGCAAAGAATCTCCGTGACGATGCTGCTGGGGGTCTTGATCCATGTTCCGATCAGGGCTTCGCCGGCCTTCAGACGCTGCTTGAACTGTGTGCGGTTAGTCATTGATCAGACACCGAAAACTTCAGGATTTATGACGGTTGGCGGGCGCTGGCCGCCGAGGACCGCGAGGACGCTTTCGGTGGCGGAAATGGTCATGCGGCGGATAGATTCATGGCTGAGGCCGCCCAGGTGGGCGGAACACAGCAAATTTGGAATGTCCGCGAGAATTTCAGCGCCAGGAGGTTCCTCAGCAAAGACATCAAGGGCAGCGCCGCCGAGCTGGCCGGAGCGCAGCGCTGCGAAAACATCTTTTTGGTTCATCAGTCCGCCGCGTGCCGTGTTGATGAACAGCGCTCCCTTTTTCATAAGGGAGATCGACCTGGCATTGATCATTTCCCGTGTATCGGGTGTGAGTGGCGCGTGAAGGGAAATAATGTCCGAGCGCTTTAGCAATTCTTCAAGTGACGCCGCCGGCGACGCATTGGCGATGTCAACTGCAAGCTGGTCGAAGTACATCGCATTGGCGCCGAAACCAGCGAGGCGGTGGAGGACGGCCTTGCCGATGGTGCCCGCGCCGATCAGGCCTACGGTCTTGCCGGGGAGTTCAGAGGGTGTAAGCGCGCCAACCCGTTCCCAGCGGCCTGCCTTCACCGACAGATCTTGCGGCACGATCTTCCGCAACAGGGCGAGAATCATCGCGAGCGTTTGGTCGGCTACGGTTTCAGCGTTCAGGCCGGGCGTTATGGATATCGCAACCTTGTTTTCGCGGGCGGCGGCATGGTCGATTGAATCGGTCCCGACGCCCACGCGGGCAATCACGCGAAGGCTCGGGTTGGCTTCGATAGCGCGACGGGTAAATGG
>JBGTNZ010000230.1:0-3566 GCA_041742805.1 Aestuariivirga sp. | reverse complement strand
CCGCCGATGCGGCGGCCACCATCATCGCCAACGCCGTCGATCTCCCTGGCCATCCCGCGATCACCCGCATTCCCGCCGAGGAGATCCAGCCTGACAGCGACTTGGGTTCGCGCCTTGTGACGCGCGGCGTAGGCAAGCTGTCCCCCACCGAGATCGCCACCGCTCTGAATCGTGGGGTTTCGTCCGCCCAAGGAATGATTGGCAACGAGACCATTGCCGCCTGCGCGCTCCATCTCGCAGGCGTGACCAGAACAATTGGGGTGGCAGCGAACCGAAGGCTTGCCTATGCCTGACGTCAAGGTGCGGAAATTCCTGCTCACACTAGAGGAAATCCTGCACGAGGGCGGACCCCCCGCCGCAACACCGCTGCGCCGTGCCGCCATCCTCGCGGTCATCGACAATCCTTTCGCCGGAAAATATCACGCCGAAATCGTCCCCTTCATGGAGGATCTGAAGCCGCTGGGTCTCGACATGGCCCGCCGCCTCATCGCGGCGCTGGGAACTGCGAAGCTCGTCGAAGCCTACGGCAAAGGCGCCATCATCGGCGAGGCGGGCGAACTCGAACACGGCGCTCTCTGGCATGCGCCCGGAGGCTATGCCATGCGCGAACTTCTGGGTGCCGCCAAGGCTATCGTGTCTTCCACCAAGAAAGTCGGCGGTCCCGGCGCCAGGCTCGATATTCCCGTAACTCACATCAACGCCTCCTATGTGCGAAGCCACCTGGACGCGATGGAGGTGGGCGTACCCGACGCGCCGCGCGCCGGAGAAATTGTGCTGGCGCTGGTCATGACGACGGGTGCGCGCATCCACGCCCGCACTGGAGGCCTCGCTGCCCGCGACATCAAGGGAGAGGACGGACTGAGATGAAAGCAAAAATCCGGAAAATCGTCACCTTCGTCGATGAAGCCCTGATGGAGCAGGGGCAGGCGATAGCGCCGCCCTTGCGCCGGGCTGCTGCCGTTGCGGTAATCGACAACCCCTTTGCCGGAATCTACCAAGAGGACCTCTCGCTCCTCATCGATATCGGCGAGGAACTCGGCCACCTGCTGGCCGGGCGGGCCGTAGCTGCGCTCGGCGCCGAAGTCCAAAGCTACGGCAAGGCCGCGGCCGTGGGCGAGAACGGCGAGCTCGAACACGCCGCCGCCATCCTGCATCCGAAACTTGGAACACCCTTTCGCAAGGTGCTGGGCAAGGGCGCGGCGCTCATTCCATCATCAAAGAAAAGAGGCGGCATGGGCGTGGTCCTGGACGTGCCCTTGGGCCACAAGGATGCAGCCTTTGTGCGCAGCCATTTCGACGGCATGGAGGTCCGCGTCAACGATGCGCCCCGCGCCAATGAGATCATGGTAGCGCTCGCCGTCACATCAGGAGGCCGCCCACTCCCCCGCGTCGGCGGCCTCAAGACAAGCGAGATCAAAGGCGAGGACGGGCTGAGATAACACAAGCATCCTCGCTCCTTAAGCACGTCATTCCGGCGAAAGCCGGAATCCAGCTTTGCAGAAGCTCGACCCCGGCTTTCGCCGGGGTGACGACCTAAGAGGTGGGTTGCGTAGCTGGAATGACGGGGGGTTTACAAATAACAAACGCTCAACTGATTAGATTGCCAGCGATAAGGCCTTTGTCGAGGTCGCCGCTAACCGTCTCCGTATAGTTCATCCCCTGTATCGCGGTTTTTGTGCCGGCAATACGGTTACCAGTGATCATCACTGGCCCCGCGCCCTCGCTCAGCGAGAAAGCGATGCCCCGCCCGCAATTGCGGACTATATTGCCGATGGCCGAGAGGTTGCGGCAGTATTTGCCCCACCCGAGATTTATTCCCGTGTCCGCGGCATCCTCGATTACATTGCCCGTGATTTGCGTGTCCGCTTCGGCGGCAATTCCAATGCCGCTGGTATGAGGCAAGCTGCCGCCGCCCTTCACCTTGCGCACGATGTTGTTGGCGCAAACAGCGAGCCTTCCGCCTTCGTTGAAATTGGTGAGCGAAATACCAAAGGCCACATCCTCGATTAGATTGCCGGACACCAACGCGCCCTCGAACGCGAATTCGCAATAGATCGCCACTTCACCCGTTCGCGAGATCGAATTCCCGATGATCTGGCAGTTGGACCCGGCATTGTTGCGAACCGCGGAAAACGCGCAATCGCTGATCCGGTTGCCCGAGACCAATACATTTCCCGCCTTATAGATATTGATGCCGTTCCCGTTCTGCCCAGTTCCGCCATCTTTGGCGGAAATTCTTTCCACGCGGTTATTACAGACCAGAGTGCCGTCTTCGGCGGGCTCCGACGTCCACACCTGTATGCCATTGTTACCGACGTCATGAACATGGTTGCCGGAAATCTCGAGTCCCTTGGAGTCACGAGCGAACAGCGCCGTCTCCACAATGTCCGTAAACCTGTTACCGGTCACCCGCCCCGAACATCCTTCCAGCCGCAAGCCGCTCGCTTTCGAATTGACGAACCCGCACGCTTCGATCGCCAAATCTCTGGCATCACGCGCCGTTACCTCGCCGCCATCGAAAATTATCCCCGAGATCGTAACCCGTTCGGCAGCCTCGATCAGCAAAACCGGCGCGCCGCCGGGAGAAACAAGCGTTGTCCGCCCCGCGACACCCTCAAGGCGCATGGTGCCGCTGATTCTAAGATCTGAAACGGTGAACGATCCGGCTGGCAAACGCAGCACTCCTTCACCCTCAATCGCTTTCTCAACCCCTGCCTGCAAATCACCGATTTGATTTGTTTTTGCAAAGCTTGAGCCTGCCGCGGCAAGCAGCGGCACTCCGGCCAGCAGGGATCGGCGCGCGAAGTTCATATTGGCACACTCCGGAGAGAGCGTTGCAAGCTGGGTGCCGCAAGCAAACTAGGGAAGAGGAACCAGTTTAACGCTTGGCGGAACCAGCTTCAGGCTTGGGTCGTCAAATTCGGCGGCCAGCGCTGTGAACATCGCGGCCGTTTTAACGCCGTCTTTTACAAAACAATCGTCCCCCTTGAATTCAATAACATCGCCGAACTTGCCCCTCTCACGCAACGGCAAGCAGCTGAGTGGATAGAGAAAAAGTTCTCCATCCTGCACGTCGGCGAGCAGGTATGACGGTTTGTCCGCCTCTTGGACTTGCATCACCCACCACGACCCGGCGTTCGCGGCGAAAGTAACATCGAAGCTATTCTTTCCGTCCGATGCCACGTAATGCTGTTTCACCGGCATGAAGCTGATATCTTCGTCATCCCGTTTCCACACGCCGCCATCGAGCGAGTAGCTTGCGAAGCGGCTGCCATATTGCGCCAGTATCAACTCTCCCAGCTCGTCCGAAAACAGCGGCTCCTCCGATTGTAAAATACAGCCAGTCAAAGCAAGGCAGAAAACGGCAGTGATGAAAAATCGAGTCGGCATTGAGATCACTCCGCCGCCTTCTGTGCATAGCCGAGTTTCTGGTTGAGCCTGTCAAGCAGCGCTTGCGCCGCCTCGGGTATAACTGTGCCCGGCGGGAACACCGCCGCAACGCCCATCTCGTGGAGCGCTTCCATATCCTGCGGCGGAATAACGCCGCCGACCACAATCATGATATC
>JBGTNZ010000229.1:0-5001 GCA_041742805.1 Aestuariivirga sp. | reverse complement strand
AACGCCTCCTGCACGAAATCATGATCGCCGACCGAAGCCCCGCCACTGGTCACCAGAATATCCGCATTGGGCACCTTGGCGATCGCTCGCATCGTGGCCTTAAGGCTGTCGCGCACGATCCCGAGATTGATGACTTCGGCTCCAAAGCGCCGCGCCATCATCCTCAGGGCATGGCTGTTGGAGGAAACAATCTGATCGCCCCTCGGCCTGTCGCCGGGCTCCACCAGCTCATCGCCGGTTGCAAACAGCGCCACGCGCGGTTTCCTCCGCACACGGAGCAATGGCGCATTGGCCGCCGCGGCCAGCCCTATGTCGCGAGCATTGAGACAAATCCCGGAGGGCAGAAGCGCGTCACCCCTGGCGAAATCCAGCCCGCGCCCCCGCACATTTTGTCCTTCCCGCGCTGTCTCCAAAATCGTGACGGAGGAGGGCGGGGCGGTATCCGTATTCTCCTGAATAACAATTGCATTGGCCCCTTTCGGCAACGGCGCCCCAGTGAAAATTCTCGCAGCCTCGCCCGGCCCGAGTTTACGTTCAAATGCATGCCCCGCGGCAGAAACGCCGATAACGCGCAAGGTTGCGGGAACTTCGGCTACATCGGCGGCCCGCACTGCGTAGCCATCCATGGCGGAAGAATCGAACGGCGGCTGGTCGCGGCCAGCCTTCACCGGCGCCGCAAGCACGCGGCCCAAGGCATCCGCGAGTTTCATCGGTTCCGCGGGCAGGGGCTTAACATTGGCAAGAATGCGCGCCAGCGCTTCTTCGACCGGAAGCAGCGCCATCACGCCGCCGCGAAACGCCCGGACTTGCCGCCGGATTTCTCCACCAGGCGCAGGTCGGTCACTTTCATGCCCCGGTCCACCGCCTTGCACATGTCATAGAGCGTGAGGCAAGCCACGGCGCAAGCGGTCAAAGCCTCCATCTCAACCCCGGTTTTGCCCTCGACCTTCACCGTCGCCGTCACCTCGATGGCCGACGCGCGCGCATCCGGCGAGAAATCAACAGTAACCTTGGAAACCATTAGCGGATGGCAAAGCGGAATCAGTTCATGGGTTTTCTTCGCCGCCATGATGCCGGCGATGCGCGCGGTGGCTAGCACATCGCCTTTCTTCGCCGTGCCGCCCACGATGATCGCCAATGTATCGGGCTGCATCAGCACGCACGCTTTCGCCGTAGCGCTCCGCTGCGTCACATCCTTGGCGGAAACATCCACCATATGGGCGTTGCCGGCCTGGTCGAGATGGCTGAGCTTGTTCATGGCCTGGTCAATATAGCACGGGTCGCCGCTTCCACATCAGCGGCCCGCATCAGGCTTTCACCAATTAAAAACGCGTTGACGCCCACCTTAGACAGCCGCGCGAGATCGTCCGAAGCAAACAGCCCGCTCTCGGCAATCGCCATACGCTCTTTCGTTACCATTGGCGCCAGCCGCTCGCTCGTCTCCAGCGTCGTCTCAAAACTATGCAGATTGCGATTATTGATCCCGATAAGCTTCGTCGAAAGTTTCAACGCCCGCTCCAGCTCCGCCTCATCGTGAACTTCGGCCAGCACATCCAGGCGCCAATCCCTCGCCGCCGCTTCCAGTTCATGGGCTAGCCCATCGTCAATCATCGCCATGATGAGCAAAATGCAATCAGCCCCCCACGCCCGCGCCTCCGCCACCTGATAGGTGTCGAGCATGAAATCCTTGCACAGCACCGGAAGCGCCACAGCCTCCCGCGCTGCCGTCAGATACTCCGGCGCACCCTGAAATGAAGGCCGGTCGGTCAAGACAGAAAGACACGCCGCTCCGCCCGCTTCATAGGCTTGAGCGAGCCCCGGTGGATCGAAATCTGGCCGTATCAGCCCCTTGGACGGGCTCGCCTTCTTGATCTCCCCAATCAGCGCCCACTTGCCGGCAGCAACCTTAACCTCAAGCGCCCGCGCAAATCCCCGCACCGGCGGAGCCGCCCGCGCCTTCGCTTCAATGGCACTCCGCGCGCCCTTGGCCTTGGCAACCTCCTCGCGCTTATCACCCGCGATCCTGTCGAGAATGGTAGCCATTACAACTGCCCTTCTCCCAGAGGGAGAAGGAGGGGCCCACGCCGAAGGCGTGGGAGGATGAGGGGATACGGTGCCTCAATTGCATCACCGGGTCCCTTCACCCTCCCATTGCTCCGCGATGGGCCCCTCCCTTTCCCTACGGGAGAGGTATTTGTTGAATCACCCATTCGACACCTTCACCAGCGTCTCCATCGCCTTCAGCGCCGCCCCTGTCCCGATTGCCGCCTGTGCCACCGTAACGCCCTCGCGGAGGTTTTTCGCTTTCCCCGCCACCAGCAAAGCCGCACCCGCCGTCATTACGGCGGCATCACGGAAAACAGAGGCCTCGCCCTTGAGCACGCTGCGCACCGCTTCCGCATTGTGCGCCGCATCGCCTCCCTTCAGATCGCCAGCGTCGGAGCGTTTCAGCCCCACACTCTCGGGCGTCACTTCGAAACTGCTGATAGCTCCATCCTTCAATTCCGAAATCCACGTAATCCCCGTCGGCACGATTTCATCGAAACCGCCCTCACCATGACAAATCCAGCAGCCTTCACCGCCCAAATTGTTCAATACCTGCGCCATGGGTTCAACCCAGGCCCTGGAAAAAACCCCTGTCACCTGTCGCGTGACGCCCGCCGGATTGGAGAGCGGCCCCAGCAGATTAAAAATCGTCCGTGTACCGAGTTCCAGCCGCGATGGCCCCACATGTTTCATCGAAGCATGGTGCGCGGGCGCGAACATGAATCCTAGCCCCGCAGCATCGATGCATTTGGTAATCTGCTCCGGTCCCACGTCGATCTTCACCCCCAGCGCCATCAGCACATCAGCGGCACCCGACTTCGACGACAGCGCCCGGTTGCCGTGCTTCGCTACCTTCAACCCCGCACCCGCCGCCACAAACGCAGCGCATGTGGAAATATTATATGAGCCCGACGCATCGCCCCCCGTACCGACAATATCAATCGCCCCCGCCGGGGCCTTCACGCGCGTCATCTTCTCGCGCATCGCTTCCACAGCGCCGGTAATCTCCTCCGCCGTCTCGCCACGCACGCGAAGCGCCATTAGCAGCCCACCGATCTGCGCCGGCGTCGCTTCCCCCGACATCATAATATTGAAAGCCTCGCGCGCTTCCCCGCGCGAAAGCGAGTTGCCGTTCGCCGCCTTGGCAATGAGTGGTTTGAGATCGGCCATCAGCGCGCGCCCGCGAGGTCGAGAAAATTCTTGAGCACCGCGTGCCCATGCTCGGAAGCGATGCTCTCGGGATGGAACTGCACGCCGTGCACATTCTTGGTCTTGTGCCTGATGCCCATGATAACCTCGCCAGCCTCGGCGGTGATTTCAAGGCAAGAAGGCAGCCCATCGCGCTCCACAATAAGCGAATGATACCGCGTCGCCGTAAAACCCTGCGGCACCCCTTTGAACACGCCTTCGCCATTATGCTGGATCGTCGATACCTTGCCATGCATCAGCTGTGGTGCCCGCACCACCTTGCTGCCAAAAGCCTGCCCCATCGCTTGCAGCCCAAGGCAAACCCCAAAGATCGGAATGGTATCCGCGGCCTTCTCCACCAGCTCCAAACAAATCCCCGCTTCATTCGGCGTCGCAGGCCCAGGCGAAATCACAATCGCCTGCGGCTTCGACGACATGAGTTGCCCGACGCTGATCTTGTCGTTCCGGTGCACTACCGTCTCAGCGCCGAGATCGCCAAGGAAATGATACAGGTTCCAGGTGAAGCTGTCGTAATTGTCAATGAGGACGATCATAGCCCGCTCGCCTCTCTAATATCACCGTCATTCCGGCGAAAGCCGGAATCCAGCTTTGACATGGACCCCGGCTTCCGCCGGGGTGACGGAATAAGGAAGGTGATTTGCGTGCGAGTCATTGCGTCCTCCCGGCGCGGCCAGCAAAGCGGACCGCATCCTCAGCCGCGCGGAACAGCGCCTTGGCCTTGTTGATGCACTCCTCCTGCTCGCTCTCGGGCACGCTGTCGGCAACAATGCCGGCACCCGCCTGCACATACATCCGGCCGTCCTTGACGATGGCGGTACGCAACATGATGCAGGTGTCCATCTCCCCATCGGCTGAAAAATACCCGGCGCAACCCGCATAGACGCCGCGCTTCTCCCCTTCCAGCTCGTCGATGATCTCCATGGCCCTGACCTTGGGCGCGCCCGACACGGTGCCCGCCGGAAAGCCAGCCACCAGCGCATCGATCACGTCATACTTGTTGGAAAGCTTCCCCTCCACATTAGAGACAATGTGCATCACATGGCTGTAATACTCCAGGATGAACCGGTCGGTCACCTTGATCGAGCCGATATCGGCAACGCGCCCCACATCGTTGCGGCCCAGGTCAAGCAGCATTAGATGCTCCGCCCGCTCCTTGGGGTCGGCCAATAGCGCCGCTGACAAAGCCCGGTCTTCGGCGGGCGTAGCACCCCGCCGCCGCGTCCCCGCGATCGGCCGGATCGTTACCTTCCCGTCGCGCACCCGAACCATAAGTTCCGGGCTCGACCCGATGACGGAGAATGAATCAAAATCCAGGTAATACAGAAACGGCGACGGGTTGATGCGCCGCACGCTGCGATAGAGCGAGAACGGCGGCAGCGTGAATTCAGTCTCAAAGCGCTGCGACAACACCACCTGGAAAATGTCTCCGGCAGAAATGTATTCCTTGGCTTCGAGAACCATCGCTTCGTAGCGCTCGCGCGAAGTGTTGGATTGCGCTGTCTCGATTGGCGCCACGTCCTCTCCGCGCGCTGCCAGATGGTCGAGCGGCCGGTCGAGCGCATCGATGATCTCGGTCAAGCGCTCCTGCGCCCGCGCATAGGCCGCTTTGGAACTCACACCCCGCTCCACATAAACCGGAGACGTCACCGTCACCTCATCGCGCACGCTGTCAAAAATCGCCATCACCGTGGGCCGGATCAACATGCTGTCCGGCAGGCCCAGCACATCCGGGTTAGGCTCCGGCAA
>JBGTNZ010000228.1:0-2934 GCA_041742805.1 Aestuariivirga sp. | reverse complement strand
GACGTCGAGGCGGCGATATGGGAGTGCCCGGCCGAACGCATGAAGGCGCACAAGGCGCACCGGGTCCCGCTGTCGGAAGCGGCCATTGACCTGGTGCGGGCGCTGCCGGCCGGCCAGCCGGATCAACTGGTGTTTCCGGGGTATCGGC
Source organism: Aestuariivirga sp. (assembly GCA_041742805.1). Classification (GTDB taxonomy): domain Bacteria; phylum Pseudomonadota; class Alphaproteobacteria; order Rhizobiales; family Aestuariivirgaceae; genus Aestuariivirga. Next base: position 2,786 of record JBGTNZ010000228.1, on the reverse strand, counting down.
GGGGCAAGCCGCTGTCCAACATGGTGCTGAAGGCGCTGTTCAAGCGGATGGGGCGCAACGACATCACGTCGCACGGGTTCCGGTCCACGTTCCGCGATTGGGCCGGCGAGGCCACCAGCCATCCGCGGGAAGTGTGCGAGGCGGCACTGGCGCACGCCGTCGGAAACGCGGTGGAACTAGCCTACCGTCGCGGCGATGCGCTCGAGAAGCGCCGCGTGTTGATGACGGATTGGGCCAACTTCATCGACGGCGCGCCGGCAGCGAATGTGGTGCCGTTGCGAGCGGTGAGGAAGGCTGGGACGGCATGAGCAAGCAGAAAAAGGTTTGTGCCCAGGCTGCTCCAATTCAATGGTGTGAGGCACGCAAGGTTGCCGATTGCAAAACCCTTACCTCGCATGTTGCGATCCCCCCCGAAATCATTGAAGCCATCGAGACGCAGGCTGCTTCAATTTATTGGTGTGAGTCACGCAAGGTTGACGGGTGCAAAACCCTTACCCCGCATGTTGAGATCCCCTCCGAAACCATTGAAGCCATCGGGGCCGAATCGGGGGTTAAACTGGACGCCGACGCAGGCAGGCGGCTAGAGGCTTTGATTTCGGGCCGCGTGCAATATGTCAACGGCTTGATTGGGTACGGCACCTACCATGAAATTTCGTTTCCAACGAACGCCCTGCCACTGACATGGGTCGTCTCGAAGTTAGCCGCAGATCTAGCTTCGGCCATCAACCGTTGTGATCAAGGGTCGAATGGAAGAGCGGCGGGTATTCTCAACTATAAGATTTCCCGACGCTTTGGCGTCGATCCTTTGGAAGTGCTTAGTGCAATTCGTGAGGTCTACGATAGCGCAGGGCCATCGCGCTCTGAGCGAAAGCAGATTGGTCGTGGCGATTTCATTCGGGCCGTGCGCGATCAAGTTTTGCGATCAGCAGTGGCATTCAGCAACAGCAAGCTTGAGAAGCGGTGGTCCAGTAAGTCGGATGGGCCATTTCGACAAGTTCTGACTAATGTACCGGTGGCGAAGCTGATCACCTTCCTCGACGCGCTCAACAGGTTGATTTTGGTCCCGCTGGACCAGGCGGGAGTAACGCTGCCACCTCAATGTCAACCGCAAAAATTGCGCTCGCCCAATCGCAAAGGCGAAAAGCGGCTATCGATATCGATTGGCGCGCGTAAGGCAATTCAAATGGCGCTGAGCCGCGAAGTCGCGGTGCTTGACAAGCAAGTCGCACTGTCTGATGGCCACTGGATTGAGGTGCAGAGCAGACTCGCAAACAAATGATGTTGCCACCTAATGTGCGTGCGGGTTTTGTTCCTCGATGATGGTGGGGGACTCACGCATCGTCGAACCATCATAAACGGTTTCGGCCAGGGATGGAGATGTACGGGATGGGACATCAGTTGCAGGGGGCGATGCCCGAGCGCCGGGCCCTAAGAGTTCGTGAGGCCATCGCAGCGTACCGCATCGGCAAAACGAAACTGTATGAGCTGATGAAATCGGGCGATCTGCGCACGGTGAAAATTGGTGGGTCGCGTTTGATCCCTGTCCAGGAACTCGAATCCTTGCTCGCGTCGTCGCGAAGGGGCGCCGACCCGGCGCCTCAGAATACTGATGAGTTCTGACATCGCCGTGTCAGCAGGAACTACCGTTATCAAATATCGATAAACGCTAGGTGCAGCGGGCGATGCGCGCGCTGAGCAAGCAGCCAAGCCATCTAGCGCCCCGTCCCAAGGCGCCGTGGCTTCCAGTTCATCACCTGCGCGCTGGGCAACGCGCACGCGCCTTAGTGGAGTTCCAAGCAAAGAGAAAAAACTAACGCCCCGCTGTGGATGCAGCAGGGCGTTGATCGATCAAATTAAACAAACGTGAGCAACCTAATGAATACATCTATCTGCGTCGTAACACAACGACAAACTGCGAACTCGTTCAGTGTCGCTGGCGACGCGCGTTGCGCGAGCCGACCGGCAGCGGCGCCGAGGAAACGCAAATCCACCGGCACCTTTTATTTCAAATTCTACGGCGACAAGTGGCGCTCCGGCACGGTCGCCATGAGCCTCGAGGCCAAGGGCCTCTACATCGACATCATCAGCCTGATGTGGGACCGCAAGGAAGGCCTGCCGGCGTGCCCACTGCTGCTGGCCCGGCTACTCAAGATCGATCCGCGCGTGTGCCGCCGGGTGTTGGCTCAGCTGATCGCGCTCGGCAAGATCGGCGTCGAGGGCGCGTTCCTGACCAACAAGCGCATGGGACACGAGATCGCGGTCTATCTGTCCTCGATTGCGCCTTCCGACTCCCCTGCGGGGAGCCGGCCGGAAGGCGCGGATGATGACCCCGGTTTCCAGCCCGACGACGATCTGCAACCCGACCTGTTTGCCAATGCAACCGGCGGAATGGTGGACGATGCAACCGGCAAAGATCAGCCGGACTTCCGGCAGAAGTCCGGCCACATCTTTTCGGAAAGACCAACGATTTCAAAGGGCGCTGCGCTACAGTTAGAGTCAGAGTCAAAAGAAGAAAGTAACAACGATAGCAACGCAGCACCTGTAGCTGTATCTGCCGCGCCGCCTGACCCTCTTTTGGAAAAACTGATCGAAGCGGCGGGCGATGCCATCGATCGAGCGGCGCCAGGTGTTCGCTCGGCAATCGAGCCTCGCGCCTGGCTCGCCAACGGCTGCGACCTCGAGGCCGACGTACTGCCAGCCATCCAGGCGGTTGCCGCACGACCCCGACGCACGAAGATCGTATCGTGGCAGTATTTCACGCAGGCTATCGCCGAAGCCAGGGCACG
>JBGTNZ010000227.1:0-8526 GCA_041742805.1 Aestuariivirga sp. | reverse complement strand
GCCGACGTCGCCACTGCGGCCCGCCGCATAGAGCAGGACTTCGGAACGCACAACGCGCCCGTCGGCGAGCGTAATTTCGACGCCGTTCAATCTGGTAGCAATATCTTTCACAGCGCTTCCCAGCCGGATTGTCATGCCGCGGTCGCGCATCTGGTGAATAAAGTCGTCCACCAATTCGCGGTCAACGAAGTCCAGTATCGTGTCGCGAGGTTCGATCAGAGTTACCGGAACATCCAGCGCCGAAAAGATGGTTGCATACTCAACCCCGATAACTCCGCCGCCGATAACCGCCAGCGTGCGCGGCAGGGCTTTGATTTCAAGAATTTCGTCGCTGTCGATAATCCGTTCGCCGTCGAAGGGAATGTTATCAGGCCGGTGCGGCCGCGTTCCCACGGAAATTAGAGCATTGGCAAACTCGACTTCGCTGGTTTCACCGGCCTCGGTAGTCAGCGAAGCACGGTTCGGCCCGATGAATTTGGCCACAGCGTGAAGGTTTTTCACGGCATTGCGCATGAACTGGTGCTGCAAAACCTCAACCTCGTGATCGAGTGTCTTGTGCAAGCGAGAAATCAGATCATGGGCGCAAATATCCTGCTTTACGCGGTAGCCGCGCCCGTAAAAGCCGCGCTCCCGCCAGCCGGAAAGGTTGAGCACCGTTTCGCGCAGCGTCTTTGAGGGGATCGTTCCGGTGTGCACCGATACGCCACCCAGGCGCCGACCCTTGTCGACGACGAGCACGGATTTCCCAAGCTTCGCCGATTGCACGGCGGCGCGCCGGCCGGAGGGGCCGCTGCCGATCACCAGCATGTCGTAGTGGTTCATGAGTCCCCGAGCACTTCGAAATGGGCCTCGGTGGTAATGCCGTTATTGATGGGCAGCAGATCCTGCGGGCAGGCGGAGAACACGATGACGGCGTCCATTTCCGCCCGGAACACAACATGGTCGCCCGGCTTGCACAAACAATTGCCGAATTCGAGGGCTCCATCCTGGCCCCAAGGAATATTCATGAATGTATTGAGGGAAGGCGGGCAATAGGGCACCGAAAGGCCAAGCTCGGCGAGCCCCGCATGCATATTGTCGCGGCAGTTGTCGTGATAGGCAGTGCAGCCCAATAGTCCGTAACGCTCGTTATCGCACGGGGCAATCAGCGTGTCGTGACGGCCCGGCGAGGCGTCCTCGGTGAGTGTAAGGATGGCGCGCCGCCGGTTCGTCACCATCTTGTCCCCCACCACCGGATAAAGCCTGGTCCAGGTGGCGCGGCAATGTTCCATGCCCATGAACTCGCCAAGGTCGCCGGCATTAAAGGCCCAGGTGTCGACAACCTGGTTGCCGTGCGTGTTGATGATCTTGACCGATTGGCCCTTGCCCAACCGCACCCCTTTGCCGCGCCGCGCTGGTATTGTTTGTAACGTGCCCATCTTATGTCCCTGTTTTGAAACCCGAGGCTAGCCGATCCATGGTGCGCCTGCTAGAAGCCCGAACATGGACGAGAAGGCCAAAAAAAACGATCGCTACCGCGACACCGTATTCCTGCCCAAGACCGATTTCGGCATGAAGGCGGGGCTCCCGCAAAAGGAACCGGAACTTCTCAAGCGCTGGGACGCCATGGGCCTTTACAAACGGCTGCGCGAGGAGAGCAGGGGGCGTCCGAGATATGTTCTTCACGATGGCCCGCCATACGCCAATGGCCATCTCCATATCGGCCACGCGCTCAACAAGATCCTCAAGGATATCGTCACGCGCTCGCGCCAGATGTCGGGCTTTGATTCGAACTACGTGCCCGGCTGGGATTGTCACGGCCTGCCGATTGAATGGAAGGTGGAGGAGGATTACCGCGCCAAGGGCAAGAACAAGGATGCGGTGCCGATCAACGAGTTCCGGAAGGAGTGCCGGAATTTCGCGGAGCATTGGATTAACGTGCAGCGCGAGGAGTTCAAGCGTCTCGGCGTTACCGGCGACTGGGATGATCCCTATCTCACCATGGACTTTCGCGCCGAGGCGTTGATCGCCAAGGAGTTGCTGAAATTCGCCGAAAGCGGCCAGCTCTATCGCGGCTCCAAGCCGGTCATGTGGTCGGTGGTCGAGAGGACGGCACTCGCGGAAGCCGAGATCGAATATCAGGATTACACAAGCGATGCGATCTATGTGAAGTTCCCTGTGAAGGCGATTGCTCGCAATGGTCAACGGATTGCTGTGCCGAAAGGCGATCCACTCGAAAACACAAGTGTTGCGATTTGGACAACAACACCTTGGACTATACCGGGCAACAGGGCGATCAGCTTTTCTTCGAAAATTACATATATGATTTATGAAGTTACTGAAGCTCCAGAGAAGAACTGGCTGACTCTCGGTGACAAAGTCATTGTTGCAGCAGAAAGTGTTGGGCAAGATAACAGCCTTGTCGCCCAAATGATGAAAGCAGCAAAAGTCACTGGGTGGAAAGTCGCGTTTGGTTGCCCGCTTCGCAGCTTGGATAGTGTTGTATGCGGTCATCCATTGTCCGAATTCGGTTATGAATTCGACGTTCCGCTCCTCGAAGGCGACCATGTTACCGACGATGCCGGCACTGGCTTCGTCCATACCGCGCCGGGTCATGGCGCGGATGACTACAATATCTGGATGGAGAAGATCGGCGGCCCCATTCCATTCACCGTTGACGCCGATGGGTTCTTTACCAAGGATGCGCCGGGGTTCGAGGGCAAGCGCGTTATCACGGATAAGGGTGAAAAGGGCGATGCCAACGAGGCGGTTATCAGTGCGCTGAAGGATTCGGGCATGCTGATCGCCCGGGGGCGGCTCAAGCATCAGTACCCGCATTCGTGGCGCTCGAAGAAGCCGATTATTTTTCGCAATACGCCGCAGTGGTTCATTTCGATGTCGTCCCATGACCTGCGCGACGTGGCGCTCAAGGCCATCGACGAAACCAGATTTTTTCCGGCAGGCGGGCAGAACCGGCTTCGCGCCATGATCGAGCAGCGGCCGGATTGGGTGATCTCCCGGCAACGGGCTTGGGGCGTTCCCATCACTGTATTCGTTCACAAGGAGAGCGGAGAAATCCTCAACCAACCCAATGTGAACCAGCGCATTATCGATGCGTTCTCGGAGGAGGGGGCGGATGCCTGGTTTGCTGACGGCGCGGCACGGCGCTTCCTTGGGAATGACGTGCCTGATCCGGACAATTGGGAACAGGTGCGCGACATTCTTGATGTGTGGTTTGATTCGGGTTCGACTCACGCCTTCTGCCTTGAGCAACGCGACGATCTCAAATGGCCCGCCGATATTTATCTCGAAGGTTCCGACCAGCACCGCGGCTGGTTCCATTCCTCGCTGCTTGAAGCCTGCGGCACCAGGGGCAGGGCGCCCTATGATGCGGTGCTGACCCACGGTTTCGTGGTGGCCGAGGACGGGCGCAAGATGTCGAAGTCGCTCGGCAACATCGTGGCGCCGCAGGATGTGATCAAGCAATCGGGCGCGGATATCTTGCGGCTTTGGGTTGCCTCCGCCGATTATGCGGAGGATCTGCGCCTCGGGCCTGAAATACTCAAGACCAATGTCGAAGCCTATCGCAAGCTGCGCAACACGATGCGCTATATTCTTGGCTCGCTCGAAGGTCTTAAGGATTGGGAGACCGTCTATTACAAGGATATGCCGGAGCTGGAGCGTTATATCCTGCATCGGCTGTACGAACTCGAAGCGCAGGTCCGCGCGGCCTATGAGGTGTTCGATTACAAGCGGCTGTTCGCGCTGTTGAACCACTTCATGACGGTTGATCTTTCGGCTTTTTATTTCGATATCCGCAAGGACTCGCTCTATTGCGATCCGTGGTCGAGCCAGCGCCGCAAATCCTGCCGGACGGTGCTCGATCAACTGTTTCATTGCCTCACTACATGGTGGGCGCCGGTGCTCACCTTCACCATGGAGGAGGTGTGGCTTGCGCGCTTCGCGGGCGAGGGCTCCTCGGTCCATGTCATGCAATTCGCCAAGACGCCGGAGGAGTGGGCTAACCCCGAACTCGCCGCGAAGTGGGACAGGATCAGGGATGTTCGCTCCGCCGTCACCGGGGCCCTTGAGATCGAGCGGCAAGTGAAAAAAACTATCGGCTCGGCGCTTGAGGCGGCCCCAGAGGTCTTTGTCTCCGATACGGAGTTGCTGACTCTCCTCAAAGGTATCGACCTGGCCGAAATCTCGATCACCTCGGGGGCCAGGCTTATCGATGGCGAAGGCCCGGCGGAGGCCTTCCAGCTCGACACTGTTCCGGGCGTGTCTGTCGTGTTCAAGCCGGCCAAGGGCCAGAAATGCGCGAGGTCCTGGAAGATCATGCCGGAGGTTGGCTCGGACCCCGAATTTCCGGACATTACGCCCCGCGATGCCGATGCCGTGCGCGAATGGCAGAAGCGCTTCGGGAAAAGCATTTGAGCCAGCTTCGCTTCTGGAGCCCGCTGGCGCCTCTGGTGCCGGCTCTCGCGGCCCTCGTCTTTGGCCTCGACCAGACGCACAAATGGTGGATGCTGAATGTCTATGACATAGCCAGCCGCCAGCCGGTTTCCGTCACCACCTTTTTCGATCTGGTGTTGACCTGGAACAAGGGCATTTCCTACGGCTTGCTGCCCACGCGGCTTCAGGGCCTGCTGATTGCCCTGAGCATCATCGTCTCGCTTATCTTGTGGATATGGGCCTGCCGGTCGCGAAGCGTGCTTGGCGCCGCCGCACTGGCCATCATCATCGGTGGCGCCTTGTCCAATGCCCTGGACCGGGCGGTCCATGGCGCGGTGGCCGATTTCTTTCATTTTCACGCCGGAGGTTTCAGCTGGTATGTCTTCAATATCGCCGATATCGCCATCGTTGCCGGGGTGGCCATTTTGCTCTATGAATCCGTGGTGGGCGGCGCGGATCGCAGCCACGGAAATGCCTGATTTGGGGGTCAACCGGTCCCTACAGGCATGGGAGACATCGGGTTCATGAAAAATTTGCTGTCCTTCATTGGGCTTGCCCTCATGGCGCTTGCCGTCACGGGCTGCGGAAGCATGAGCATTTCCCGGATCATGGGAAACGACTCGCCAAGCGTTGTCACGGCCCAAGCCCGCCAAGACCTGACCATGCCGCCGGATCTGCAATTGCGGGCACCCGCCGCTGTCACCAGCGAAGCGGTGGAAACGCCAGCTGCCGAACCTGCCGTGCAGACCGCTGCGGCACCGCAAACGCTCGACGCGTCGAACCCAGCGCAATCTCAGCAAGCGCAAGGCGACGTTTACGAGCGCAACGGCATTTCCAAACTCAAGGCGGATGGCAAGCCGAAGACCCAGGCGGAACTGCAGGCGGAATTGAGGAAAGTCTATATCGCCAAGAAGCGCGAGCAGGATCCCAACCACGGCACTATTTTCAATATCAAGAATATTTTCAAGGACGGCTGACGCTGGACATGACGGCGAATTCACTGGACCGCCGCCTTGCGTCCGGGCAGTAGGGCAGGGATGATTATTCGCGGCCTGTTGCTCATCTGCCTCATAATTTTTGTTGCGGCCGCTCCGGCCAGGGCTCTCGATATTGATGTGAGCGAATTCAAGCTGGAGAACGGGCTCAGCGTCGTCGTCATTCCAGACCGCCGGGCCCCCGTTGTCACCCATATGATCTGGTACAAGGTGGGTGCTGCCGACGAGCCCAAAGGCAAGGCTGGCATTGCGCATTTCCTTGAGCATCTGATGTTCAAGGGCACAACGAAATATCCCGCCGGCGCCTTCAGCCATCTCCTGCGCATCAACGGCGGCGTGGAGAACGCTTTCACGACACAGGATTACACCGTTTACCACCAGCGCATCGCCAAGGAGCGCCTTGAGCTTGTGATGGAGCTGGAGGCGGACCGCATGCAGAATTTGATCCTCACCGACGCCAATGTTTTGCCGGAACTTCTTGTGGTGCTTGAGGAACGGCGGGAACGCACCGACAATAATCCCTCGAGCCTGCTGGCCGAACAGATTACGGCGGCCATGTACACGGCCACCCCTATGGCAAGCCAATCATCGGCTGGATGTCGGAAGTCTTGCAGCTGAAGCGGCAGGATGCTGTCGATTTTTACCGGGCCCATTATGAGCCGGCCAATGCCGTGGTGGTCGTGACCGGCGATGTCACGGACGATGAGGTGAGGGCGCTGGCCAACAAGCATTATGGCGGGCTGAAAAACCTCGCTATCCCGCAACCGCGCTTGCGCACGGCGGAACCCGCCCCCATTGCCGAGCGCCGCGTGATCCTGAAAGACGAGCGCGCCGCTTCTCCCTTCTGGCAAAGGAGCTATCTCGCCCCCGCCGAAGTGAAGGCCAAGGGCCGGGAAGCGCAGGCCCTGCAGGTCCTGGCCGACATCATGGGATCCGGCCCCCGCAGCAGGCTCTATAGAAAGCTGGTGATCGAGCAGAAGATCGCCTCCCAGGTGGGTGCTTGGTACTCGGGCGACGGACTGGACCACGGCAGCTTCGGTTTTTACGCAACGCCCAACCAGGGCGTCGAGCTTGCGGTGATCGAAGACGCGATCGATTCCGTCATCGCGGAGCTCATGGCAAACGGCGTCACGCAGGCTGAACTCGACACCACCCGGAACCGCGTCATCGCCGAATCGATCTATCTCCTCGACAATCAGGAAGCGCTCTCGCGCATTATCGGCGCCGCCCTTGTCACGGGCCAGTCGGTGCAGGATGTGTTGGACTGGGACCGCAATATCGCGGCGGTGACGGTTGCGGATGTGGCCATGGCGGCCAAGGCTGTGCTCGACCGCAAGAATTCGGTGACCGGTCAGCTTCTGCCCGGAGGTGTTGCACCGGTTGGCGATGTCCTTCAGCCGGCAGTCGTCAATCAGAACTGAGGCAGCATGATCAACCTCCGCACGTGGCTTTTGCAGGCGCTCGTTCTGATGTTGATCGCATCGCCCGCGCTTGCCTTCAGAATCGAGGAGGTGACGAGCCCCGGCGGCATCAAAGCCTGGCTGGTTGAGGAAAAGGCTGTACCGCTCATCGCCATGAAATTTTCGTTCCGCAGCGGCAGCGTGTTCGACCCCGAGGGCAAGGAAGGCGCTGCGAACTTTCTGACCGGCATGATGGATGAAGGGGCGGCCGATCTTGATTCCGCTACGTTCCAGAGGTTGCGCGACGAATTGTCGTTCAAGATGGGATTTGACGCGGAACGCGACCATTTCGAGGGCGTATTCCAGACCCTGTCGCACAATCGCGATGCTTCCTTCGAACTGCTCCGGAAGGTTGTGACCGCGCCCCGCTTTGACGCGGCGCCTTTGGAACTGGTGCGCCAGCAATTCCTGTCGAGCATCCGGGAGCAGAGCGAGGATCCTGAACACATCGCGTCCGCGGCCTGGATGAAAATAATGCTGCCGGGCGATCCCTATGCGCGTGAATCGAGCGGCACCCTGGCGTCGGTCGGTTCGATCACCGCCGATGATCTTCGCAGGGCTCATGGGCGCATCTTCAACCGCCGGACATTGCACGTGGCCGTGGTGGGCGACATTGATGGGGCGAGCCTTGGCCTTCTGCTGGATCGTGTCTTCGGCGGATTGCCGGAAAGCCCGGAACCTGCCGCGCTTCCGAAGCCCGAGCTGAGCGAAGGGCCCGCGCTCAAGATTATTCCGCGCGATATTCCGCAAAGCGTCATCGTGTTCGGACACGGCGGAATCAGGCGTGGCGACCCGGAGTTCATTCCGGCCTACATTATGTCTGAGATTCTGGGCGGCGGCAGTTTCGGTACGAGGCTTACCGAGGAACTGCGCGAAAAGCGGGGCCTGACCTATGGCGTGGGCGCGGATTTGGCACCGCTCCAACGCGCGGGGCTGTTCATCGGCTCGCTGGCGACGCGGAACGAGAAGGCGGGTGAGGCGCTTTCGCTGGTCAAGCAGGAAGTTCAGCGCATGGCGGAGGAAGGACCGACGGCCCAGGAACTGGCGGAGGCCAAAACCTTTTTGACCGGCTCCTATGCCCTTCGTTTCGACGGCAATGCGACGATCGCCAGCCAGTTGCTCGGCATACAGCAGGAGGACCTCGGCATCGACTATATCGCCACCCGCAACGCCCGCATCGAAGCCGTGACTCTCGACCAGGTGAAGGCCCAGGCCAAGCGTCTGCTGCACGGCGACAAGCTGATCGTGACCGTCGTGGGCCGCCCGGAAGGGCTGACGAACTAGCGGCTTTACCGCCGGCGGGCTATGCTCGCACTCATGCGAATCCGGAGGCTTTCCGAGGGTACCATCAACCGCATCGCGGCGGGCGAAGTCATCGAACGCCCGGCCAGCGTGGTGAAGGAGCTCTTGGAAAACGCCATCGACGCGGGCGCCACCCAGGTCGATGTCGCCTTTCGCGGCGGCGGGCGCAGCCTCATCAAGGTGAGCGATGACGGCTTCGGCATGGATGTGGGCGATCTGGCGCTGGCGGTGGAGCGCCATGCGACATCGAAGCTCGCCGATGATGATCTGATCGAAATCCGTTCCTTCGGGTTTCGCGGCGAGGCATTGCCCTCGATCGGCGCGGTGGCGCGGCT
>JBGTNZ010000226.1:0-7971 GCA_041742805.1 Aestuariivirga sp. | reverse complement strand
GACAAGGAGGGCAAGTTTGCAGCGGGATCGGGCCGGTCGATCACCGGCGTCGATTTGGGGGGTGCGGTACGTGCGGCCTATGAAGCGGGCTTGATCAGCAAGGGCGGCGGTCACGCCATGGCGGCGGGCCTCACGGTGGAGGTGGCGCGGCTGGGCGAGCTTCGCGCCTTTCTTGAGGAAAAACTTGCACCCCAGGTCGAAGCCATCATCGGCCGCGGATTGGTGATCGATGGCGCGCTGTCGGTGGGCGGCGCCACGCTGGAATTGATCGAGCTTCTGGAGCAGGCGGGGCCCTTCGGCTCTGGCCACCCGGCGCCGGTGTTCGCTTTCCCCGCGCACCGCGTGGTCTATGCCAGCAAGGCGGGAAACGATCACATCCGCTGCACTTTGGTTTCGGGCGATGGCCAGCGCATCAAGGCCATCGCCTTCCGCGCGCTTGGCACTGACATGGGCGAACTGCTCTTGGCAGAACGCAGTTTCCCGCTGCATGTGGCGGGACGGCTTAGCATCGACGATTGGGGATCCTCGCGCGTTCCTTGCCTGCAGATCGAAGACGTGGCGCAGGTTTCGTGATTTATATTTTCTCCCTCCCCCTTGTGGGGAGGGGTAGGGGTGGGGGTCGGGTGGTTTCTCAGAAAATGTTTCAAATGATTGGTTGAGGGAGCAGCGCGACCCCCACCCTTAATCCCTCCCCACAAGGGGGAGGGAGATACAACGACCATCGTCGAGGCGTCCTTGCGCTTGAGTTATTTCCCACCTATAGAGCGGCACTTCATGCGCATGCGCCCTTCGTCTATCGGTTAGGACGACAGCCTTTCACGTTGTAAAGACGGGTTCGACTCCCGTAGGGCGCGCCATTTTTTCTCCAGAATACGATGGTGAAAGATCCGACATGGAAGAGGACCAAATAAATCTACTTGAAGAGCATCTGCCCTATGAACATGATATGCTCGATGCAGCGTACGAGATTCTCACTGCGAACGCTCATACCTCTGCCCCGCAAGATTGGTTCAGTCGAAACGCCGCGATCAACGAATTCTGGCTACATGCCCGGAATTTGATCGAGTTCTATTGCAATCCAAGCGGCACCAGCGCGAGCGCCTCGGATTTCACCACTGAGCCGCTGCGGCCTGAGTTTCGCTTTAAGAAGAATGCCGCCGCCGTAACGAATGCCGGCGAAGATTTCTCAACGCTGATAAACGAGCAGATTTGCCATCTTAAGTACGAGCGCGTCACTTCGCCTGACGAGAAGCTGGGGGGATATGACCTTCAGCGGGTCAAGGAATCGATCGACCGCGCGCTCAACAAGTTTCAGGGATTGCTTACCGACGAAGCGCGCAGAGTGTGGAAAGAACGGAAGAAACAAACTATTTCCATCTCTGGAGCGGTTGAGCCGTCCACTTCCTTCGGCTCAACTACAACATCACTGCAACTAGAAGCGTCGTGGGGCCCAACCGGGCCACAAAAGCCCTGAGAACCAAAGTAATATGCTCGCCCAAGCATTTAGTATTTGGACCGTCGCCCATAGTCCATTCCATGTTTGACGATCTCAGGGGCAAATGCGTCGTGGTGACGGGCGGCGTCACTGGCATCGGCGGGGCCGTATCCCTGGCGTTCGCCGCGGCGGGCGCCAAAGTGTTGGCGCAGTATCTCGCCGGCGGGGAGGAATTGAAGACCGTGACGGCGGCGGGCATCGCCACCATTCATCTCGATCTCACGGAGGCAGCGGCACCTCAACGCCTGATGGACGAAGCGCTGAGGCGCCTGGGCCGCGTCGATGTGATGGTGAACAATGCGGGGAATCTGGTGGCGCGCATTCCGCTCCCCCGCCTGACCGACGATTTCATCGACAAGGTCTTCGACGTCAACTGCCGCCAGCTTATCCACTGTTGCCGGCTTGCCGGCGACGTGATGGTGCGCCAGGGCCACGGCAATATCATCAATGTGACATCGATTGCGGCGCGCGTGGGCTCAAGTGCCGGCGGCAGCGTCTATGCCGGGGCCAAGGCTTTCGTCTCCGCCTTCACCAAGACCATCGCGCGCGAGCTTGCGGGCCACAATATCAGGGTGAACTGCGTTTCACCCGGCACCATCCACACCGCCTTCCACGACCGCTTCTCCGATGAAGCCAAGCGCGAGGCCGCGCGGAAGGCGATCCCCATGCAGCGTCTGGGAACGGCGGAGGATTGCGCGGGAACCTTCCTCTATCTGGCAAGCGACGCCGCCAGCGGTTACGTTACAGGCCAGGTAATCGAAGTGAACGGCGGACAATTGATGGCGTGATGATTCCCTTCTCCCATAGGGAGAAGGAGGGGCCCACGCCGTAGGCGTGGGAGGATGAGGGGACCAGGTCTAAAAATTTAAGTATCATATCCCCTCACCCTCCCATTGCGTTCCGCAATGGGCCCCTCCCTCTCCCCAAAGGGGAGAGGGAAAGGATCACCAGCTTCCCACGTTTGGCATGCTGGTCCACGGTTCCTGCGGTGGCAGGGCGACGCCTTTTTGCAGGAGCTCGATCGAGATGCCGTCGGGCGTCTTGATGAAGGCCATGCGGCCATCGCGGGGCGGGCGGTTGATGGTGACGCCCCCTTTCTGGAGGCGCGCGCAGTAATCGTAGATATTTTCGACCTGAAGGGCGAGATGGCCGAAATTGCGCCCGCCGGTGTAGGTCTCCGGGTCCCAGTTGTAAGTGAGCTCCACCGGCGCGTCGGGGCTTTCGGGCGCGGCCACGAAGGCCAGCGTATAGCGGCCCTTCTCGTTCTCGAAGCGGCGTTGTTCGATGAAGCCCAGCTTGTTGACGAAGAAGTCGAGCGAATCATCGAGGTTGGAGACGCGAATCATCGTGTGCAGATATTTCATCGAAAGCCCTCCCTGAACGGCCGAGGCATAGCCATTCGGTGCCTTCAACGCAAAAAAACTCTGCAACGGACCTCAACCGCATGACCGGCCAACGCACTGCTCACATGCAAATCACCCAGATATTCTCGCGGCTTATTGCATGAGCACCGATGCGAAGGCGGCGCGGGCGGAAGCCTTCGAACTTATCCGCGTAGTGTGTCCGCGTTGCACTATGCAAAACCGCGCAATTTGATCACATTGTTGAGCAGGGCGGTGGGGCTGAATACTTTAGAGCCGCCTTGAATGGGTTGGGCATAAGTCATGGCGGCGAGCGACCTCCAAAGGGGCGAAGAGGTTTCGGGTCTCGTTCAGGCACCTGAAGCCAATGTACGGATCATCCAGATCACCGGCCTTGTGAAGTGGTTCGACACCGGGCGCGGTTACGGCTTCATCATCCCCGACAACGGCATGCAGGACGTGCTTTTGCATTTGAGCTGCCTGAAGCGCGACGGCTTCGAGGCGCCACTCGAAGGCGCTCGTGTCACCTGCGAAGTGGTGGAGCGCCAGAAGGGCTATCAGTGCCTGCGGGTGCTGGCTGTCGATCTCTCCACCGCGATTCATCCGGTTGAACGCAAGAGCCGCGCCCATAACACGGTAACACCCTCGAGCGGCTGGGTTCGCGCCAAAGTGAAATGGTTCAACCGGGCTCGCGGTTTCGGTTTTGTGTCCGAAGGCGAAGGCAAGCCCGATATTTTCGTGCACATGGAAACACTGCGCAAGACGGCGATCACCGAACTCCAGCCCGACACCTGGATTTACGTGCGCTTCGGGGAGGGCCCTAAAGGCAACATGGCGGCCGAGGTCCGCGTCTCTCTCGAAGGCGGACCGGCGCATACGAACTGACGAATAAAATACACCCCAATTCTGTCATCGCCGGATTTATTCCGGCGACCCATCCCTCCGCTAGGATGAATAGCGCAGCGGAGAAATGGGTTGCCGGGACAAGCCCGGCAATGACAAATTGGAGATAAGGTCTCCCATGCGTGTATTTGGTTTACTCATCGCGTTCCTGTTGGCTGCGGTCGCACCCCGCGCCGAGGATGCGCCCCTCTCCAAGATCGAGCCATTGACGGTGGCGACCGAGGCTGGCGCCACCATGTTCACCGTGGAGATCGCCGACACGGAAGCCTTGCGCCAGAGGGGCCTGATGTTCCGCCAGCGCCTGCCGGAGGATCGCGGCATGCTGTTCGATTATGGCGAACCGCAACCGGTCGCCATGTGGATGAAGAACACCTATGTGCCGCTCGATATGCTGTTCATCCGCGCCGACGGCACCGTGGCTTATGTGGCTGAGAACACCGTTCCCCACTCTCTCGATGCGGTGGGTGTCCGGGAACCGGTGCGGGGCGTTCTGGAAGTGCCTGCGGGAACCGCTAGGCGCATCGGGCTTCGGGCGGGGGACACGGTTTATCACCGTATTTTCAAGACGGCGGAGTAGTCTTGCCCGAAGCAAGGCTTTTCGGATAAGAGCGGAACCACGTTGAAACGGCATTCGGGGTGTAGCGCAGTCTGGTAGCGCACCTGCCTTGGGCGCAGGGGGTCGTCAGTTCGAATCTGGCCACCCCGACCAGCCGTGATGAAATTGGAGACCTGAAACATGGCTGTCCGCATCTACCGCCCCGCGCGCAACGCCATGCAATCGGGCAAGGGCAACACCGACGACTGGATTCTCGAATACCCGGAGGCAGCGCCCACCACCACCGACCCGCTCATGGGCTGGACCTCCTCCGATGATACCCGCCAGCAGCTCAAGCTTTACTTTCATACGCGCGCCGAGGCGGTGGCCTACGCCGAGCGCGAGGGCTTGGCCTACACCGTGGCTCCCGAACCCCGCGTGCGCCCCCATAAGAAATCCTACTCCGACAATTTCAGATGGGGCCGGCCGGAGAATTGGACTCACTAATTCCCTTCTCCCCTTTGGGGAGAAGGAGGGGCCCACGCATCGCGTGGGAGGATGAGGGGGGTCAATGATGAAAACGTTCTCGCCCCTCACCCTCCCATCGCTTACGCAATAGGTCCCTCCCTCTCCCCAACGGGGAGAGGGGAAGATGTAACGACCCCGTAGCTCAGCTGGACTAGAGCAAGTGCCTTCTAAGCACTAGGTCGCAGGTTCGAATCCTGCCGGGGTCGCCAAATTCAAATGCAAGGCTTGAAACTCATTGTCATTGCCGGGCTTGTCCCGGCAACCCATTTTTTCAATGGTCACCGCATTAGGAGCGATGGGTCGCCGGGACAAGCCCGGCGATGACAGTTTAGGGGATTCGGCTACTGCGTAACGAAATCCGCGCATTTGGGGGCGGGGAGGTTGCCCCAGGGCATGATGGGCACGGTCGAGGTTGAGTTTTCAGGGCTGCCTTCGATGAGCTTGTCCGTGTAACTCAAATAGACAAGCACATTGCGTTTGATATCGCAGCCCCGCACGATGTGCATCTTCTTGAAGAAGAGCGAGCGGCGCTGGCGGTAAATGTCGACGCCTTGCTCGAATTTCGTCTTGAAGGTGATGGGGCCCACCTGGCGGCAGGCGAGAGACGTTTCGGAACGCTCCTCGGCAAAGCCCGCCCAGCCCTTCCAGCCGCCGATTTCGGGCACGGTGAAATGGCAGGCCACGCCTTCGACGCCGGGATCGTCGAGAGCATAGGTCGCGAGCTTGGCGTCGGGCGACAGCAGGCGCCACACTGTCGTGTTTTTGAAGATCAATTCCGGATCGTCCGGTTCTTGGCCCATGGCGGGTGCGGCGAACAGAAGTAACGCGAGTGCGGCCAGACTGGTTTTCATGTTTGACTCCGGTTTGCGATCATCACATGGGCCCACAGGTCAATGATTCAAGCCGCGGTCCGTAGCCGCGTGAAACCATCGGCGAGATCGGCGATCAGATCTGCGGGATTTTCGAGTCCGATGTGGAAGCGCAAACAGGGGCCGGTAGCGGCCCATTGGGTCGCCGTGCGATGGGGCTTGAAGGGCACGACGAGGCTTTCAAATCCGCCCCAGCTTTCGCCAATAGCGAAGACTCGCAAATTGTCCAGCATCGCGGCAATCTGGGACCGGCTTGCCGGTTTCAGGATGACCGACAGCAAGCCGGAAGCCCCCGTGAAGTCGCGTTTCCACACTGCGTGACCGCGCGATTTCGAAAGGGCGGGGTAAATCACTTCCTCAACATCGCTTTGTTCGTCGAGCCAGGCCGCGACCGTCATGGCATTCTCCATGTGCCGTTTAAGCCTGACGTCGAGCGTTCGCAGGCCCCTCAATGCCATCGCCATGTCATCAGGGCCGGCGAACTGGCCGAGCGTCTCAAACCCTTGCTTGAAACGGGGCCAAACCGCCTTGGCGCACGTGACCGTTCCCAGCATCATGTCGGCATGGCCGCCGATGTATTTCGTCGCCGCATGAATGGACAAATCCGCGCCATGCGTGAAAGCGTTGAAATAGTATCCCCCCGACCAGGTATTGTCGGCCGCCACGAGAATTCCATGACGGTGGGCTACGTCGGCGATCGCCGGAATGTCCTGGATTTCAAGTGTTTGCGATCCCGGACTCTCACAGTAGATCATGCACGTGTTGGGACGTATAAGGCTGGCAATCCCCGCGCCAATCAGCGGGTCATAGTAGGTCGTTTCGATTCCGAGTCCTGAGAGCAGCGTGTCGCAAAGATGCCTTGCCGGGGAATAGACGGCGTCGGTCATAAGCAGATGGTCGCCAGCTTTCAGAAAAGCCAGCAGCGCTGCGCTAATGGCCGCCAGGCCAGAAGGGCCGGCCTTGGCCGCGTATCCGCCTTCCAGCATCGCAACGGCGCTTTCGAATGCCCGCGATGTCGGCGTTCCGCGCCGGCCATAGCTGTATTCCTTGTCCGGCGCGTAGAAATCCGCAAGCGTCGGAAACAGATATGTGGACGCGTGATACACCGGCGGCGCAATGATGCCGTGCTGGGAGAATTCCCGCGCCGCGAGAACAAGCCGGGTTTCGGGGGAGAGTTTGGAAAGATCGGGTTTGATTTTTGACATGGCGCTGGGTAGCACGTGCATTAACAGCGGGAAATGCCTTCATGCGCGTGGCTGACGGGAAAGACTGGATCAAGGGTGCTTCCGGCGATTGGGAAATCGTCATCGGCATGGAGGTCCATGCGCAGGTTCTGGCCAAGTCGAAACTGTTTTCCGGGGCTTCGGCGGAGTATGGCGGCGAACCCAACGACCATGTGTCGCTGGTCGATGCGGCGATGCCCGGCATGCTGCCGGTGATCAATGAATTCTGCGTCGAGCAGGCGGTGCGGACGGGACTCGGACTGAAGGCGCAGATCAACAAGCATTCGGTTTTCGACCGCAAGAATTACTTCTATCCCGACCTGCCCCAGGGCTACCAGATTTCCCAGTACAAGCAGCCCGTCGTTGGCGAGGGCGTGGTGCATGTGGATCTCGACGGCGGGAAATCCGTGGAGGTGGGCATCGAGCGGCTGCATCTCGAGCAGGACGCCGGCAAATCCCTGCACGACCAGCATCCGTCCATGAGCTTCGTCGATCTGAACCGCTCCGGCTGCGCGCTGATGGAGATCGTCTCGAAGCCCGACATGCGCTCCGCCGCCGAGGCCAAGGCCTATGTGACCAAACTCCGCCAGATCATGCGTTATCTCGGCACCTGCGACGGCAACATGGAACAGGGGAGCTTGCGCGCCGACATCAATGTCTCGGTGCGGAAACCCGGCGCCGAACTTGGCACCCGCTGCGAGATCAAGAATGTGAACTCGGTCCGCTTCATGGGACAGGCGATTGAGTATGAGGCCCGCCGCCAGATCGGCATTCTCGAAGACGGCGGCAAGATCGATCAGGAGACGCGGCTGTTCGATGCGAGGAAGGGCGAAACCCGCTCCATGCGCTCCAAAGAGGAGGCTCACGATTACCGCTATTTCCCCGACCCGGACCTGTTGCCGCTGCAACTGGAGGAGGGCTGGATCGACGGGATCGCCAAGACCCTTCCGGAATTGCCCGACGAGAAAATTGCCCGGTTTACGCACGATTACGGGCTTTCGGCTTATGACGCGAGTGTGCTGGCGGCGGAGCGCCCTTCCGCCGATTTTTTCGAGCT
>JBGTNZ010000225.1:0-4461 GCA_041742805.1 Aestuariivirga sp. | reverse complement strand
ATGTTCTGAGAATCACCATCTCCCGCAGCGTAACACAGCGAACTGTGCGGTTGACGGGCGAAGGAACCTGGCAACAGGCGCTGCAACGAAACGAGACGATCAAGGAATTCATTGAGGCGACGGCTTGGAGAGGCGCTGATCGTTCCTTCCTTGAAGGCGACGCATCATTTCGAAGGTATGAATCATTGCGGAGAGAAACTGGTACTGTTCTCCTGATGGACATGCCCGCCCGGCCCGATGGCCCGCCTGTCAAAAATGGAAAATCCTACAGCGCCATCGCCCATCTCGCGGAGAATATTCGCGCGGTGATCGCCATCAACACCCATCTTTCTAACTTGGAATACAGCGCGCCTCGCATCCATGCGTTCGATATTCCGAAGGGTGTGGCAATCATCGAGGATCTGGGCCGGGATGTCTTCGGATATAAGGCGGCCCAGGGCCACGATATGCGTGAACCGATGAAAGCCGCGGTTGAATTGCTCGTGAATATGACAACACAGGATTGGCCCGAAACGGTATCCGCAGGGGATGGCTACACTCATTACGTTCCGGCCTATGATAAAGAAGCGCTCCTGATCGAAACCAGCCTCCTGCCATCCTGGTATTGGCCACAATTGCGCGGCGCCGATGCCCCGCCGGCAACGCACCATGAGTTCGCGGGGCTCTGGTCCGAAGCCCTGCGTTTCGCCATGCCAAGCAAGCCCTGCTGGACGCTCCGCGACTATCACTCGCCCAATCTCCTGTGGCTCCGTGATCGCGCCGGACTGCGCCGCGTTGGCCCTATCGACACGCAGGACTGCGTAATGGGGCATCCGGCTTATGACTTAGCTTCCCTGTTGCAGGATGCGCGCGTCGATATCGCAACCGAGCGCGCCGACGAGCTGTTTGATTACTATTGCGGATTGCGATCCGGCGATTTTTCTCGTGCAGATTTCTCAACAGCCTTCGCGGTTCTTGGCGCCCAGCGCGCCACGAAGATTCTCGGCATATTTGCGAGGCTCTCCAAACGCGATGGCAAGCACGGCTACCTCAAGCATATGCCCCGGGTGGCGCGCCATCTGGAAAGAAATCTCCGGCATCCCGTACTACGCCGCCTGCGGCATTGGTTTGAAACCCAACTCCCCGCGATAACGGCATGAGTGCAGTTGGTGCCACCGCCATGGTGCTGGCTGCGGGGTTGGGCGTTCGCATGCGGCCCCTCACGAACACGCGGCCAAAAGCCCTCGTGGAGATCAAGGGAAAACCTTTAATTGAATTTGCATTCGATCGGCTGTGTGCGGCTGGTGTCGAAAAAGCGGTCATCAATGTTCATTACCTCGCTGAACAATTGGAGGCCTGGGCCCGGCGGCAGGCAGAGCCCCGGATTGAAATTTCCCGGGAATGTGAGGAACTTCTCGACACGGGAGGCGGCCTGGTCAAAGCCTTGCCATTGTTGGGGAGTAACCCGTTCTTCGTGCTGAACAGCGACAGTTTCTGGATCGACGGGGCAGAGCCCGCGCTGGAGCGCCTGCGACATACTTGGGACGAGGCTGCAATGGACTGCCTTCTTTTGCTGTGCCCCAAGGAGAAAACCTTGGGCTACCAGGGTAGAGGCGACTTTGTCCTCAGCGATGACGGCCACGCGACTCGCCGCACCACGGACGGCGAAGGCTTGGTCTATATTGGGGCCTATCTGGTTCATCCCCGGCTCTTCGAAGCAGCACCCCAAGGAAAGTTCTCCATGAATCTGCTTTGGGATCGGGCAATCAGCCGAGGCCGCCTTTTCGGAATCGCTCACTCGGGAACCTGGATTCATGTTGGCACTCCAGACGCGATTGCCATCGCTGAACGGGCGTTGGCGGAGTAAATTATGAGCGCCGGCCGCCCCAGAGTTTTCACGATTCCCTCCGATGCGCCCTTTCTCGAGGTTCTGGCGCGAGCGATACTAAATGGGTTTCCCTCCGCCAAGCCACACGGTCCATCACCCCTCGACATCGCGCGCGTCACCATTCTCGTACCCACGCGGCGCGCCGCGCGCGAGTTGGAGCGGATATTTTTTGAGTTAAAAGGCAAAAACGGCCTTCTGCTGCCCCGCATCCGCCCGCTCGGCGATATCGACGAGGAGCTATTCGAGTCCCCCGAACCTTCAGGATCACTGGACGACACCGGATTGCCCGACGCCATATCGCCGATCGGGCGCGATTTGATCCTGATGGAGTTGATCGGCGAATGGGCGCGGGCCAATCCCCAGGAAAGACTGGCCACGGAAATTGTGTCCTCACCCCGCCAGGCGGTAATGCTGGCAACTTCATTGGCGGAGTTCATCGATTCCCTTGAGACCGACGAAATCGATCCAACGCGCATTGCCGATCTCTACGGCATTGAGTCGGCCCGCCATCGTGAAGCTATCCTGAGTTTTCTGGCTCTTGTTCGGGAAAAACTTCCCGCCCGCCTCATGGAAAAACATTTGCTTGGTGCAAAAGCGCGGAGATCGCTGCTGCTGCGCCGCGAGGCCGCGCGTCTTACGGAAAACTCCGCACCTTGGCCCGTCATAGCGGCCGGTTCCACGGGTTCGATCCCGGCGGCGCGCGAGCTTCTTGCGGCGATTGCGCGGTTACCAAACGGCGCCGTCGTGCTGCCCGGTCTTGACACTCATATGGATGACGAAAGTTGGGCGGAGCTCAATGCCCAGCATCCGCAATTTATCCTGAAGCAGTTTCTGGCGGATATGTCTCTCGCGCGAACTGAGGTCGAGCCCATGCCGGGTCGTTCCGCAGGACGGCGTAGCTGGCTCGCCAGTGAAATCATGAGACCCGCGGCGACGTCGGAAAAATGGCGTTCGATCATCGGCTCGGAAGGCCAGACGATTTCCCAAGCGCTGGAAAATCTCCAAATGGTAGAAACCCGCCATGTGCCGGAAGAAGCCATCGCGATCTCCCTCATTCTCCGCAAGGCGCTCGAGATACCGGGCAAGACCGCAAGCCTTGTAACGCCAGACCGCGAGCTGGCGCGGCGCGTCAAGCAGCAGCTTGCAAACTGGCGGATCGATATCGATGATTCCGCCGGCGAGCCGCTTATCCGATTTGGCGGCGCGGCTTTCCTCGACTTGCTGATCGATGCAATCGTCGGGGGCTGCGCGCCGGAAAATCTCCTGGCTATGTTCAAGCATGTTTTCTGTTCATTCGGCTTGGATCGCGAGGCCGCGCAAAGGGCCGCCGCCGTCATCGAGCTTTCGGTGTTCCGGGCGGGGTTCATTAATCCAACCCTCGCGGCATTGGCGAACACCGTCGTTGAAGCGCGCAAGTCCGTGGAAACAAACCCTCACGCCCATCCCGTCTTAAAGAGAGTGACCGAGGCGGACTGGACGGTTGCGGAAGATTATGCGGGCAAGGCGTGGGCGAGCCTCCGGCCGCTCATGGAGGCCGGTGAACAGGAATTAGCAACGCATTTGGAGATGTTGTTCCACTCCTGCGAGCTCGCCGCCGGGCCGGAATTTTGGAATGGCGAAGAAGGCGAGACCTTGAGGTCACTAACCGAGGATCTCCGGAAGGAGGGGGAAACACTGACCTCCTGCAGCTTCGCCCCTGCGGCGGCTCTCCTACGGCATTATATGTCGGTGACGCCGTTCCGCACAAAACCAAAGCCAGGGACCAGGCTCACGATACTCGGATTGCTCGAAGCCCGGCTAGCGCGGCCGGACCTGATGATTCTTGGCGGGCTCAACGAAGGTCGTTGGCCGGCCTCGCCTGACCCCGGGCCATGGCTCAACCGGCCCATGCGGGAGACGCTGGGTATGCAGCAGCCCGAACGCGATATCGGCCAGACCGCCCATGATTTCGCGCAAGCTCTGGGATGCAAGGAAGTTTACTTGACCTGGTCGCGCCGCGTCGGCGATGCCCCCGCCATCCCATCGCGCTGGATTCTCCGGCTACAAATGCTGGTCAAGGCGGCGGGATTAGACCATTGCCTTGCGGCCTCGAGGGGATGGCAATCTCTCGCTGCCGGCCTTGATGATCCGATAACTGTTGAACCCTGCAAAAAGCCGAGAGCCCATCCGCCCGGGCACGCCCGCCCGAAGCACCTCAGCGTCACGCGAGTGGAAACCCTGATCCGCGATCCCTACGCCTTCTATGCGAGCCAAGTTCTCGGATTCATGCCCCTTGAGGGAATATCGGCCGCTCCCAGCATGGCCAGACGCGGAATGCTTTTCCATCAGATCATCGCGGATTTCTTGACGGAATTTCCAGCTGGCCTTTCACCCCTGGTAAACGACTATCTCCAGCAACGGGGCAAACATCATTTCACCCCGCTGTTTTCCCATCCCGACGTACGAACATTCTGGTGGCCGCAATTTGAGCGAATTTCCGCTTGGCTTACGGGTGCGGAGCCCGAGTACAGGAAAGACGTTGCCCAGATATATTCCGAGATCGATGGCCGAACCGAGTTCTCTATCGGAGACCAACTCTTTACATTGACCTGCCG
>JBGTNZ010000224.1:0-11850 GCA_041742805.1 Aestuariivirga sp. | reverse complement strand
AACACCATCATATGGACGAGATAAACCCGCGGCGGTTCGAAAGATGCTGCTGTAGCCTCCGCCATATCCACCCTACCCTTGCCGGAACGCTTGGCCCTCATGGCGGCAAATCTAGACGATTGCGTGGCGCTGGGCGAGGGGGTTGCGTCCGCACGCAAAAATCTTGCAAATCGCCCGGTTATCAGGCTTGCGGAACTATACCATATTTGATATTATAGCAAATATGAGATGGACAGTAGTTGTCCTCAATAGTGCAGTGAATGCGGAAATCGACGCTTTGCCTGTTGACATGCGAGCGCGGCTTGCGCGCCTTTCCAGTCTGATTGATCCACGGCTTTGAAGCCTTGCCGCGCGATACGGTGAAGCATCTTGAGGGCAAGCTGTGGGAACTTCGTATCACGGGCCGGGACGGTATTTCCCGCGCAATATACGTGACTGCATCGGCAGACGAGTGGTGATTGTCCGGGTTTTCCATCAAAAAATTCCAGAAAACGCCACCTACAGAACTTGATCCAGCCCGGCGAAGGGCAAAGGAGGTGAAATGAAAAAACTATCCAGTCTTCATCGCAAATGGATGAAACAACCGGATTACCGCCGCGAATATGAGGCGCTTGAGGGAGAGTTTGCTTTGGCGTCCGCCATGATAGAAGCACGCGCCCGCGCCGGTCTGACCCAAGAGGAATTGGCGGGCCGCATGAAAACCTCGCAGAGCGCGATTGCCCGGATGGAAAGCGGGAAAGCAATTCCCTCCGGTCGAACGCTACAGCGGCTCGCGGAGGCCACAAACAGCAAGCTCAAGATCGCCTTCGAGCCCGCAAGAAAACGCGCGTGATAGTGTCAAAGCTGGACCCCAGCTTTCGCTGGGGTGACGGATTGGAGAATTGCACGGTGGCGGAACGAGGTCCCTCACATCGCCTTGTTGATTTCTTCCGTCATCTTCTTCGCGTCGCCGAAGAGCATCATGGTGTTGTCGCGCCAGAAGAGGGTGTTGTCGATGCCGGCGTAGCCTGACGACATGCCGCGCTTGATGAACATCACCGTGTTGGCTTTCCACACTTCGAGCACGGGCATGCCGTAGATGGGGGAAGCGGCATCTTCCTTGGCGGCAGGGTTGGTGACGTCATTGGCGCCGATCACGAAGGCGACGTCGGTTTGGGCGAATTCGGAGTTGATGTCCTCGAGCTCGAATACTTCATCATAAGGCACGTTGGCTTCGGCCAGCAGCACGTTCATGTGGCCGGGCATGCGGCCCGCCACCGGATGGATTGCGTATTTGACGGTGACGCCCGCCTTCTTCAGGTGATCGGCCAGTTCACGGAGCGCATGCTGGGCCTGGGCCACGGCCATGCCGTAACCGGGCACGATGATGACGGAGCCGGCACTCTTCATGATGAAGGCCGCATCTTCGGCCGAGCCCTGCTTGACGGGTTTGGTCTCGCCACCGGCCCCGGGGCCCGTGGTCTCACCGCCGAAACCCCCAAGGATAACAGAGATGAACGAGCGGTTCATGCCGCGGCACATGATGTAAGAAAGGATGGCGCCGGAGGAACCCACCAGCGCGCCGGTGATGATGAGTGCTGTGTTGCCCAACGTGAAACCGATGCCAGCGGCGGCCCAGCCCGAATAGGAGTTGAGCATTGAGATCACCACCGGCATATCGGCGCCACCGATGGGCACGATGAGCAGGAAGCCCAGCGCGAAGCTGATGGCGATGATGAGCCAGAAGTCGGTGGCGCTTTGAGTGTTGAAGAAAAAATAGAGGTAAGTGACGAGCGCCACGCCGAGCGCCAGGTTGATGACATGGCGAAGCGGCAGCAGGATCGGCGCCCCGCTCATGCGGCCGTCGAGCTTGAGGAAGGCGATGATTGAACCCGTGAACGTGACGGCGCCGATGGCGGCCCCCAGCGCCATTTCAATGCGGCTTTGGCTGTGGATTACGCCATCCGTGGCGATCTGGAAAGCGTCGGGCGCGTAAAAGGCCGCGGCGGCGACGAACACGGCGGCGAGACCCACGAGAGAGTGAAACGCGGCCACCAGTTGCGGCATCTGCGTCATGGCGATGCGCCGCGCGGTGACGATGCCGATGCCGCCACCGATCGCGATGCCGCCGATGATCATGATCCAGACGAAGATGCCGGCGGGGCGGGCATAGGCCAGCGTGGTGAAGATGGCGAGCGCCATGCCGGACATGCCGTAGATGTTGCCGGCCCTTGATGTGGCGGGGGACGAGAGGCCGCGCAGCGCCATGATGAAACAGGCGCCCGCCGCCAGATAGAGAAGGGCCGCGAGATTGGCGCTCATCTCTTAGTGTCTTTCTTCTTGTACATGGCGAGCATGCGGCTGGTGACGAGGAAACCGCCGAAGATATTCACCGATGCCAGGATGAGCGCCAGAAAGCCGAAGAACATGGCGATGATCGAGCCCGACGCGATGGCGCCGGCCCCTACCGCCAGCAACGCGCCCACCACGATCACCGAGGATATGGCGTTGGTGACGGACATGAGCGGCGTGTGGAGTGCGGGCGTCACGTTCCACACCACATAATAGCCCACGAAAATCGCCAGCACGAAAATGCCGAACAGCGAGACGAAGGGGTCGACGGCGTTGGCGAGCTGTTCCATCACTTCGCTCCTTGAAACATGGGATGGACCAGCACGCCGTCCTTGGCGATGAGCGTGCCTTTGATGATCTCGTCGTCGAAGTCGATTTTCAAGGTGCCGTCCTTCTGCACCATGAGATCGAGGAAATTGGCGAGGTTCCGGGCATAGAGCGGCGAGGCGTTGCCGGCGAGACGGCCTGCGAGATTGACGGTGCCCGCGATGCAAACGCCATTGTGCATCACCGTCTGGCCGGGCTTCGACAACGGGCAATTGCCGCCCCGCTCCACCGCGAGATCGATGATGACCGACCCCGGCTTCATGCTCTCCACCATTTCCTTGGTGATCAGCACGGGCGCTGGCCGCCCCGGAATGAGCGCCGTGGTGATGACGATGTCCTGGCTTTTCACATGCTCGGCCACGAGGGTTGCCTGTTTCGCTTTGTCCTCTGCCGAAAGCTCACGCGCGTAACCGGCGGCGGTTGCGGCATCCGCCACATCGGCGAAAATGAATTTGGCGCCGAGGCTCTTTACCTGTTCTTCCGTGGCCTTGCGCACATCCGTCGCCGAAACGATGGCGCCCAGGCGGCGCGCCGTGGCGATGGCCTGAAGGCCTGCAACACCCACGCCCATGATGAACACCTTGGCGGGAGGCACCGTGCCCGCAGCCGTCATCATCATGGGGAAGGCGCGGCCGAAATATCCCGCGGCCTCGATCACCGCCTTGTAGCCGGCGAGATTGGCTTGCGATGACAGCATGTCCATGGCCTGGGCGCGGCTGATGCGCGGCATCAGTTCCATGGCGAAAAGCGTGAGGCCCGTCTGCGCCAGCGCCTCAAGGCCCGCGCGGTCGCCATAGGGGTCAAGACCGCCCGCCAGGATGGCGCCCTTCTTGAGCGATTGCGCCAACGCTTCCGGCGGACGGCGCACCGTCAGCACGATATCGGCATCGCCCAGGCCGTCACTCACAATTTTGGCACCAGCCGCTGCGAAAGCATCGTCCGAGATGTGCGACCCAGCCCCTGCCCCAGCCTGCACGGCGACTTCAAGGCCCTTCTTGATATAGGCCTTGACCGTATCGGGACTGGCCGCGACCCGGCTTTCGCCGGAAGAGGCCTCGGTGGGGACCGCAAGCCTCACGAAACGTTGATTGCGGTTATGAGGCCGAAGATCACCAAAATCCCCAGCGACAGGAACCAGCGCGAACCCATGCGGAAATCGATAAGGACGGCGATCGTTCCGATGATCAATCCCAGAAACCCCGTGACGACGCTAAGGGTTTGACCGAAGCGGAAAGAAACCAGCGCCACCAGCACGAGGGCCGAAATCAGTGAAAGCGCCACGGCACCCTTGATGAAGCCTTCATAGGCGCTGCGGTGCGCTTCCAGATCGTTGGAATGCGGCTCTAGAGATGTATGTTCTGCCATCGGAAATCCTTGGGGTGTGACCTGCGGGCTTCTGTAGCCAACCCTACCCGCCGCCGCAAGCGTTGCCAATCGCGGCCCGGTCAATCCTTCGCCGGAATTCCTCGCGGACTTCGAGCCAGGCGAATTTGATGGAGTTTTCCACAATTTCCGTATCGTGCCGCTTGAGCGCCGGGGCGATGGGCGACCAGCGGACAAGGGCCAGGGGGCTCCGCGTGAAATTCTCCGGCATAAGAGCGCCAAATTGCCAATCCGTGCCGTTCAGCCGCGCGTCGAATTCGCGGATTGCGTCTTGAGCCCAATGCGCCGTCGGCGCGAACTTTACATTGGCGTTGATCGCAAGACCAAAACAACGGCGAGCGATGGCCGGGGCGTGGGCCTCCGCAATCGTTTCCGCCACCGTGTAAATCGTGAGATCCGACAGGCAGGCCGCGAACACATGCATCTTGGCGATGTTCAGCGATTGGACGAAGGCCGGCTCCTGGAACATCCTGGCGTATTCCATTCCCATGCGGGTCTGGACGTAACCGTAGAGCGTTTTTTGCGCAACGAATGCGGCACGGGTGGCGATGAATTCGCCGAGCGCGGCCACCGTCGAAATTTTCCCACGCGCCCGGCCGCCCAGATGGATGCCGATGGTGTTGAGAAAGCCCCGGGCTTTGGCAAGAAATTCGGGCATGCGAAAACTTGTAAGGCGGCCCGTTATTCCCGTCGAGTCCGTCCGAAGTCTCCTCATGCTGAGGTGCGAGCGGCACGCGAGCCTCGAAGCATGGCCGCGAGCCCGGACCCTTCGAGGCCCGGCTACGCCGGGCACCTCAGGGTGAGGACTAGTAACGGCACTGCTTGCGCTGTTGCCGATTCTGTGTGTAGCTTGATCAGCGCAATTCTTGGGGGAGACCGAGCATGGCCGTGGACACGAAAACGCGCGCGCTGCACTGGGAGAAGACCAGAAACCTCACTTACATAATTTTGGCGCTATGGGCGCTCTTCGGCATTGTGCTGCCGTGGTTCGCCGGAAGCCTCAACGCCTACTCGTTCCTTGGTTTTCCGTTGGGATATTATTTGTGCGTCCAGGGGTCGCTGATCGCTTTCGTGGCGCTCATCTGGATTCAGAACTGGCGTCAGGATGCTATCGACGACGAATTCGGCGTTGGCGACGAATAGGGGCGGATCATGGCATTGGAATCCACGGAGAAACGTTCGAGTTTTATCGACAACCTCGGCAAGATTTATCTTCTCTATACGCTGGGCTTCCTGGTGTTCTTCGGCCTCATGGCCGTGCTCGAAAGAATGGGAGCCAGCGCCCAGACCATCGGCAGCGGGTTCCTCCTTTTCACCATCGCCATCTACGCCATCATCGGCTGGTTGTCGCGCACGGCGGAGGTCGACGCCTATTATGTGGCGGGCCGCGAAGTGCCGGCACTCTACAATGGCATGGCGACCGCCGCCGACTGGATGTCGGGCGCCTCGTTCGTGGCCCTGGCGGGCGGCGTCTATTTTGGCGGCTACCCCTATCTCGGTTACATCATCGGCTGGACCGGCGGCTATGTGCTGGTGAACGCCTTGATGGCGCCCTACCTCCGGAAATTCGGCTGTTATACGGTGCCGGATTTCATCGGCACGCGCTACGGCGGCAATTTTGCCCGCGTCTTCGCCGTTATCATTCTGGTGGTGGCGTCCTTCACCTATGTGACAGCACAGATCAACGCCACGGGAACCATCGCCGCGCAGACTCTCGGCATCAGCTTCGAAGTGGGCATCTGGCTCGGCCTCATGGGCATTTTCATCTGCTCGATGCTGGGCGGCATGCGCGGCGTCACCTGGACGCAGGTTGCGCAATATATCGTGCTGATCATCGCCTATCTGGTGCCGATCATCTGGATGTCCAACAAGCAGGGCTTCGGCATCATTCCGCACTTTTCCTACGGCGATGCGGTGGCCCGCGTGGCCGAACTTGAAGCCCAATATGGCCTGACCGCGGCGCTTCAGCCGATCGCCGGCCTGTCGGTGTTGACGACCCCGCACAACGTGCCGGGCGACACGATGAACGCCTGGAAGATGGTGTCCCTTTCCATCTGCATGATGGCGGGCACCGCTTCACTTCCCCACATTCTCATGCGTTATTTCACGACGCCATCGGTCCGCTCGGCGCGGCGCTCGGTCGGCTGGTCGCTGATCTTCATCTTCCTTCTGTATTTCTCGGCCCCCGCCCTGGCCACATTGACCAAGCTGCAGTTGCTCGACCCCAATCTGGCGACCTCGATCATCGGCAAATCATTCACCGATGTCGCCAATCTGGAATGGGTGAAGCACTGGACGTCGGTCGGCATGCTCGCGGTCAGCGACCAGAACGCGGACGGCATCCTGCAATTGAACGAGTTCTTCATGCGGCCCGACATCGTGGTGCTGGCGACGCCGGAAATTGCCGGGTTGCCCTATGTGATTTCGGGACTCGTGGCGGCGGGCGGCCTTGCGGCGGCCATGTCGACAGCCGATGGATTGTTGCTGGCGATCGCCAACGCGCTTTCGCACGATCTTTATTACAAGATCATCGATCCGGCGGCGGGCACAAGGCGGCGGCTGACGGTGGCGCGTGTCCTCTTGCTTTTCATCGGCGTGTCGGCGGCCCTTGTCGCCTCTTTGAAGCTCACGGGGATTTTGGGGGCCGTGGCATGGGCCTTCAACTTCGCCTGCTCCGGCCTGTTTTTCCCGCTGGTTCTCGGCATCTGGTGGAAACGCGCCAATACCGAGGGCGCCATCGCCGGCATGGTGGGGGGGTTCCTCGCGGGCTCGCTCTATCTCTATCTGGTGTTCAACAAGATGATCGAGCCATGGTACGGCATGGACGATATCCGCTTCGGCATCGTCGGCATGGCGGTGAGTCTTGTTGCCATGGTCGGAGTGAGCCTGGCGACCAGGGAACCTTCAAAAGAAGTTCAGGACATGGTGGATGAGGTTCGCGTGCCCTCCGGCCGGACGATCCTTGGCTCCACGCACTAAACCAAAGGATGGCATGAACGCCGGGGGCGGAGTCTTTCCGCCCCTGTTTCATGTCACGCGATGAGCGGCATGCTCGCGATCTTTCCCTGGTGGGTCATCCTGATCGACTATGTCCTGGGACTGGTCATGTGGACGCTGATCGGCCGCACGGCCATGGGTATATTCCTGCCGGAGACCTCGAATTTTTTCTTCATGCGTTTTTTTGTGAAATCGACGGAGCCGGTCGTCAGGGTGTTCGCGCCGGTGACACCGGGGTTCCTGATCCCACAAATGGTGCCCCTTTACGTGGCCTGGTTCTTCTTCATGGTGCGCTTCTACCTGATGCCCTGGCTGCTCGGCTATTCGGTGATGGGCATGCTGTCTTTCCCGCTAGAAAGCGAGATCGCCACCTTCATCTACAAGGCGTTCACGCGGGCGCCCTAAACGCGCGGCACTTCACCTCTCCCCTTTGGGGAGAGGGAGGGGCCCGTTGCGGAACGCAATGGGAGGGTGAGGGCCGGTACTTCACTTGCGAGACCTGGTCCCCTCATCCTCCCACGCCTGCGGCGCGGGCCCCTCCTTCTCCCCATGGGAGAAGGAAATCACTCCATCGTCTCAAGTTCATCGATCATACCGGAGATGACGGAGAGGCCTTTTTGCCAGAAGCCGGGGTCGGTGGCGTCGAGGCCGAAAGGTTTGAGGAGTTCGCTGTGATGCTTGCTGCCGCCCGCCTTCAGCATGGCGAAATATTTTTCCTGGAAGCCTGCCTCGCTCTCGCGGTAGCGCGCGTAGAGCGAGTTCACCAGGCAATCGCCGAAGGCATAGGCATAGACATAGAACGGCGAATGGATGAAGTGGGGAATATAGGTCCAGAAGGTTTCGTAGCCCGCTCCAAGCCCTATTGAATCTCCCAGGCTCTCGGCCTGAACCTCAAGCCAGATGCTGTTGAGTTTATCGGGGGTTAATTCGCCTTCCTTGCGTGAAGTGTGAACTTTACGCTCGAATGTGTAAAAAGCGATCTGGCGGACCACCGTGTTGATCATGTCTTCGACTTTGGAGGCGAGCAGCGCCTTGCGCTTTTTCGAATCCGTCGTTTCGCGAAGCAGCGCCTGGAAGGTCAGCATCTCACCGAAGACGCTCGCGGTCTCGGCCAGCGTGAGAGGCGTGGACGCCATCAGCGCGCCCTGCCCTTTCGCCAGCACTTGATGCACGCCGTGGCCAAGTTCATGGGCCAGCGTCATCACATCGCGCGTGCGGCCCAGATAATTGAGCAGCACATAAGGATGTGCCGATGGCACCGTGGGGTGAGCGAAGGCGCCCGGCGCTTTGCCGGCGCGCGTTGGCGCATCGATCCAGCGCTTGTCGAAGAAAGTCTTGGCGATCGCCGCCATTTCGGGCGCGAACTCGCCGTAAGCCTTGAGCACGATCTCCCGGGCGTCCGCCCACGGCACCTCCCGCGTGTCTTCGGCGGGAAGCGGCGCGTTGCGGTCCCAGTGCATGAGCTTGTCCTTGCCCAGCCACTTTGCCTTCATCCGGTAATAGCGGTGCGAGAGCTGGGGATAAGCCGCGCGCGCCGCCGCAACCAGTGCCGCCACCACTTCGGGCTCGACGCGGTTGGAGAGATGGCGGGCATCGGCGATATCCTTGAAGCCTCGCCAGCGGTCGGAAATATCCTTGTCCTTGGCGAGCGTGTTGGTGATCAGGGTAAAAAGTTTCAGGTTTTCCGTAAAGGTTTTGGCCAACGCGTCGGCTCCGGCGCGGCGCTTTGCTTCGTCCTTGTCCTGCAGCAGGTTGAGCGTGGGTTCCAGCGTCAGCTTTTCTCCGTTCACCTCAAAACGCATGGCCGCCATGGATTCATCGTAGAGGCGATTGAAGGCGCTGAAGCCCGTCTGGGACTTTTCGAGGAATAGCTCTTCGAGCTTGTCATCGAGCTGATAGGGGCGTTCCATGCGCAGGTTTTCGATCCACGGGCGGTAATGCGTCAGCGCTGGAACCTGCATCGCCGTTTCGAGTGCTGCGTCCTCAATACGGTTCATCTCGAGCTCGAAGAACAGAAGCAGCGTCGAAATTTCGGTGAGCTTGGCGTTGACATCGCCGTAGAATTTACCGCGGGCGGGATCGGTGGTGTCGCCCACATAATAAAGCTGCGCGTAGGATCCGGGGCGCCCAAGGAGATCGGAGAGCGATTCATAGGTTTTGATTGCCTTCGCCAGCTGCGCGCCATCCAGCTTCGCCAGCTTGCCGCGATATTTTTCCGCGAAGGCCTTTGCCTCCGCCTCGCCCCGCTTCATGTCGGCGGCAAATTCCGGCGCATCCGGCGCCGCATAGAGATCGGCGAGATTCCATTCCGGCAATGGTCCAAGGGCGGGCTTTGCGGTCATGTGTGTCCTTCAGGCTGGAAGGATTCATATGGCGAAGGATGCGGATTCCCGCAACCGTCCATCGGATCGCATTCTCTTGCGCGCGCTTGGTGTCCCTAAACGCGTTATCACATTAAGCCGGCCTTTACCGTTGCCTGCCAGATTGTCCGGGGCCCCGCGCAACAACAGCACCAGCAAATTTTTGAGAGTTTTAAGTCAAGCATGGCTTCACGCATTTTGATTGTCGAGGATGATCCGGCCCAGCGCCGCATTCTTGAAGAACTTGTTAAGCGTTTTGGCTTCGAGGCCGTGGCCGTCGATGGCGGCGCCAGGGGCATCGAGCGCCTGAAGGGCCAGGCGGGCGGCAGCATCGAGCTGGTCATTCTCGATCTCAACATGCCGGGCATGGATGGGCTGGAGTTTCTGGAACGTCTGCAAGCCATACGGGGCGACCTCCCGGTGATCGTGCAGACGGCGCAAGGCTCGATTGAAACCGTCATCAAGGCGATGCGCGCGGGTGCTGACGATTTCGTGGTGAAGCCGATCTCATCCGAACGCTTGAAAGTATCGATCCAGAATCTTCTCAAGGTCAATGCGCTCACCGAAGAGGTGAAACGCCTCAACAAGAAAGTGGGCGGAGCACTGACCTTCGACGATTTGATCGCGGCCTCCCCCGCCATGGCCAACGCGCTGAGGCTTGGCCGAAGAGGCGCGCAATCGAATATTCCGATCCTGATCGAGGGCGAGTCCGGAGTTGGCAAGGAAATGATCGCCCGCGCCATTCAGGGCGAAAGCGAGCGCGTGGGAAAGCCGTTCGTGGCGGTGAACTGCGGCGCCATTCCTGAAAATCTGGTCGAGTCAATTCTGTTCGGACATGAAAAGGGCTCCTTCACCGGCGCCACGGGCAAGCACTTTGGCAAGTTCCAGGAAGCCGATGGCGGCACGCTGTTTCTTGATGAAGTGGCCGAACTGCCGTTCGACATGCAGGTGAAGCTGCTCCGCGCCATTCAGGAAGGAGAAATCGATCCGGTGGGCTCGCGCAAAGCCGTGAAGGTCAATATCAGGCTGGTCTCCGCCACCAACCGCAACATGATCGAGATGGTGAAGAAGGGCCAGTTTCGCGAGGATTTGTACTACCGCCTCAATGTTTACCCGATCATGGTGCCGCCGCTCCGCGACCGGAAGGAAGATATCCCGGCACTGGTCGAGCACTTCATCACGCGCTTTGCCGCCGAGGAAGGCCGCAAGGTGCGGGGCATCGAGGCCCACGCACTGGGATTGTTATGCGCCTACTCATGGCCGGGCAATGTCCGCCAACTTGAAAACACGGTGTTCCGCGCAATCGTCTTATGCGAGGGCGACCGGCTGGAGATCCAGGACTTCCCTCAGATCGCAGCTCTCGTCGAAGGCTATGAAGTCACCATCCCGCCCGCCCCCGTTCAGCCGCCCAAGCCCGCTTTGCCGCAAGGGGCAGCCGCGGTCATGGGAGGGACATCCGTTGCCCCTTCGGCGGGCGCTTCGGTGAGCGATGGCATGGCCTTGGGCATTCCCGTCGTCACAACCGGCGGCCACATCCGCAAGCTGGAGGAAGTGGAGGCCGACATGATCCGGCTGGCGCTTCACCGTTATCGCGGCCAAATGTCTGAAGTTGCTCGCAAATTGGGGATCGGCCGCTCGACCCTTTACCGCAAGATGAAAGATATGGGGTTGGATGAGGGAACCGGGTGACAGGTAATTCATTTTAGTAGGGGCGGGCCGCTGTCAGTTGAATTGCCGCAATCCGATGTTTAAGTTGCCCTAACTAAGGAACAGGGTTCAATGAAGACGGTTTTTCTGCGTCTATCGGTCGCCGCACTGGCAACCGTCCTTGCGTTTGGTGCGGCGCTTGCCGACCATGACCCCAGAAAAAAGAAGAAAAATTTCTTCGACAGCCTGTTTTCCCGGAGCGGCGATGACTCCCGCGAATTCCGGCGCGATTTGCGGCGCCAAAAACAGCGCGACTGGTGGGGCCAGTCCGATGGTACCCGCTTCATTTTCGGGTCGAAGTACGACAACCCCTGGATTCGGAAAAGATACCGCGACGGCTTCGATCCCGAGCCGCAGTTCAAGGGCTTCGGAATGGGCAACCTCACCTATGTCGCCGACAAGGTGGTTTCCCTCGGCGGCACAAATTTCAAGGAAGTCCGTCCCATCGATCCCGCAGCCGCGGCGATTTACGATGCGCTGGCCAGCAAGGATCTCGGCATAAGGATCGTTCCGGATATCAAGCAAGCGATTCTCGATCATTACCGCGCTCAGGGTTTCCGGCCGCTCTGGTCTGACGGCGGCAGGCCTTCCGGCCGCGCGCAATCGGTGCTGGAGGTGCTGGCCACAGCCGGGGCCGAAGGCATGCAGCCCGCCCATTACCGCCCGCCGAGCCTCTCCGATTTCGGCGCGGTGGACATGATACCGGCGGGCGATCTGGCAGCCCTTGCGCGTTTTGATCTGGGCC
>JBGTNZ010000223.1:0-3983 GCA_041742805.1 Aestuariivirga sp. | reverse complement strand
CGACTTCATCGGCAAGGTTAACCTGATCGATGCGAAGGTGTTGAGCTCGAAAGGCAAGCTGATCACCTGTGATGCCAAGGGCATCGGCAAGCTGGAAGTCGCCGCCGGGAAGGAGGTGAGCGGGACGGTCGCCATCGCGGTCAGGCCGGAGAAGCTGAAGATCAGCAAGACCGAGCCGAAGGGCGCCGCCATCATCAAGCTTGAGGGCAAGGTGCGCGATGTCGCCTATTATGGCGATACCAGCCACGTCATCGTCGAGGCGAAAGGCGGGCTCGGCCTTTCCGTCAATCTGCACAATGACCGGCGCGAGGGCGGTTCGGGCGTAGAGCGCGGCCAGAAAGTCTGGGTGCATTGGTCGCCGAAAGATTCAATCGTGCTGACGGAGTAGGGGATGTCACTTGAAATGAAGAACCTGGCCTCAATCCCGGGAGACAATGCGTTCAGGCGCACCGACTTGAAGGGCACCCAATGGGAGGCGACCTATGCCGGGGCGCTGTCCTTCATGCGGCGCAAATATACCCGCGACCTTGCAGGCGTCGATATTGCAGTTACGGGCATTCCGTTCGATCAGGCGGTTTCGCACCGCTCGGGTACGCGGATGGGGCCAGAGGGCATTCGCAAGGCTTCCGCCGAGAATGCCTGGGGGCCTATCTGGCCGTGGAATTTCGATCCTTTCGACACGCTCGCGGTGATCGATTATGGCGATTGCTTTTTCGATTGGGGTCGCAAGGAGAATTTCCCCGAGACGCTGGAAAAGCATGCATCCGATATCATCGAGTCCGGCGCTGAGATGGTTTCGCTGGGCGGCGACCATTATGTGACCTATCCGTTGCTCAAGGCGCACGCGAAAAAACATGGACCGCTGTCGCTCGTCCATTTCGATGCGCACCGCGACGTGGAGCCCGATGATGGCGGTCGGATCGACCATGGCACCATGTTCAGCTATGCGGTGCGCGACGGCGTGATCGACCCCACGAAATCCGTGCAAGTGGGAATTCGCACCACATTTAGCGGCGAGCGGGACTTTGGCTTCAAGGTTGTTTATGCTGATGAGGTGCACAGCTCTTCCGCCGCCGAAATCGCGAAGATCATCGCGGCGGCAGTTGGGAGCAACAAGGCCTATCTCACCTTCGACATCGATTGCCTCGATCCATCGGCAGCGCCTGGCACAGGCACGCCGATACCCGGCGGCCTCACCTATCATCAGGCGGCCTCGATCATCCGCGCCCTGACGAGTATCAATTTCATCGGCATGGACATGGTGGAAGTCTCGCCTCCCTATGATCATGCGGAGATAACCTCGCTCGCCGCAGCATCGCTCGTCATGGAATATCTCTGTCTCAGGGCCTGGCAAAAGGGCGCCAGGGCCAGGCCCATGCCGGCCTGACGCTGAGTCAGACACCATACTATTGCCCGTACTTTGCCACATTCTGGCGCCACTCTAGCCTTTGATTTGAATCAAGAAACACGTGCGCGCGCCGAAAGCACGCCTTACAGTGGGATGCCGGTCGAACGAGTGAGGAGTATGCAAGGCATGAAAAATGCCGTTGCGAAGTTTGTAGTCGCGTTGTGTTTGTTGCTCACACCGGTCTCTCTCACGCAAGGGGCCAGCCCCGGTGACGCGGCGGTCGGCGTACTCGCCGCCACGCCGGATGAAATGGCGCTTCTGCTACGTCTGTCCCATGCCGTAGACCATGAGAACGGGCTGCGTATCATACCTATGGCCGGCAAGGGCCCGGTGCAGACACTGACCGATCTGTTTTATATAAGGGGCGTTGA
Organism: Aestuariivirga sp.; assembly: GCA_041742805.1. Lineage (GTDB taxonomy): Bacteria > Pseudomonadota > Alphaproteobacteria > Rhizobiales > Aestuariivirgaceae > Aestuariivirga. The sequence goes on along the minus strand of JBGTNZ010000223.1, from coordinate 2,204 downwards.
TGCGGCTCTCGTACCATCAGATACCTTGGCCTTCATGGAGCGTAACGGCCTCCTCGACAGTATCGGCAACAAGTTTGCCTTTGTTGTGCGGCTGTTCCCGCTGGATGTTCACGTGATCGCGGGCCCGGGCATTGATTCCTTGTCCGATCTTGAAGGTAAAACCGTGGTGACGGGACCTCCGGCCAGCGAGGCTTACGTGGCCGGCCAGTTCCTGCTCGAAGCGAGCGGCATTTCAGCGAAAACCATCGAAGCAAGTGGTGCGGCGGCGGTTCGAGCCGTTGTGGACGGCGAAGCGGACGCGGCAATTCTCGTGGGCCGCAAGCCCTTGCCTGAGCTTAAAATCCTTGGGCCGGAAAGCGAATTGCATTTGCTCGACGTCACAGCACCTGAGGGGCTCGAGGAAACCTACGCGCCATCCCTCGTTACGAATGAGGATTACCCGCAGCTCGTCGAGGCGGCGCGCCCCATAGAAACGCTTTCCGTGTCACTCGTCGTAGCGGTTCTCGACCGGCAACGGGGCACGCCGCAATACGCCAAAGTGCAGCGCTTCGCGGATGGGTTGTTTACCGCTCTGCAGCGTGGCAGCGGCGGCGATGCCAGCCTCAATCTCGCGGTTTCGGTGCCAGGCTGGAACCGGCATCCGGCGGTGGCTGAGGCCCTTAAATCCCATGCGGAAAAATTGCAGGCCGCAACGCAAACACAAGCGGAGAACTGACATGGCTTTTCAAGCTTATCCCCAGCACGCCCCCGAAAACGGGATTGATAACGCCGGAGCCATCCCCGCAGGCGAGACTGATTCTGGCGTTGAACGCCGCCGGACTCCCAGCTGGTTTTCGCAACCCCCCCAACCGATGGCGCCCGATGAGGCGGCCGAACGTTACCGCGCGATGCGGGGCGAACTCTTGCGCGCCCAAGAACCCCCGAAAAGCGCCAGGCCCTCGCTTCTGGATCTTGAGATCAAGAGAAGTTTTGGACTCGAATGTGAATCCAGGGCGGAAAGCCGCAATCAGCAACGCGCCCCAATGGCGCCGCCACGGAAAACGCTGGCGATGATCACAGATGAAGAAACCGGGCCTTTATACGCGTCCGAAGATCGGCCCAGAAAACAATACCGCAAGACCCAGGCGCCGCGCGGTCAACTCCCCCTGAAATATATCGCAGCCGGGGTGGCGGCGGTCTTGGCTGGCGGACTCCTTGGCTATGGGGCCACACATTATAAGGCGATCGGCGCCAAGGCCGACGAGATCGCGAGCCTGGTAAAGCCACAGGCGGAGCCCGTGGCTGCAGCCGAAACCGTGACCGTCCTTGCCAAGAAATCCGTGGCAACGGCGACCCTGGCTGTCTCCGATGTTAGCGGTGAACTCAACAGCATGATCCCGCTTGTGCTCCATGCGGAGCCCGCAGTGGCGGGCGACGACCTGATCCTGAAGCTTTCCGGCCTGCCGCAATCGGCTTATCTCACTGCCGGCACCAAGGCCCAGGACAACGCCTGGCAGCTGGCGGCGGTTGACGCCGCGGGCGTTAAGCTTGTGGTTCCGCAAACCAGTGAATCGAGCTTCGATGTGGCGGTTGCCGCTTTCGAGGCCAAGACCGGCGAGCTAGCCGCTCCCATCAAGGAAATGACGGTCGCCATTGCCAATCCCGGTCTTCAGATAGCGCCCGCCGCCGCTCCGCCGGAAAACGTGACGATCAAGACGGGCGAGCAGTCCGAAGTCGCGGCGGCGGTGCCGTCGCCCCAGGAACAGCAGTTGGCGTCGGTGGAACCGCCAAGCGAGGCCCAAAACCTCTTGTCGAAGGGCGACATCCTGCTGAAGTCGGGAGATCTCAGCATGGCCCGTCAGTTCTATGAAAGGGCCTTTGCACAGGGTTCGGTCGAAGCGGCGATCGGCGCCGGCAAGACCTATGATCCCCTTGTCTATGCCGAGCTGAAAGTTCATGGCCTGAAACCCGATCCGGCCCGCGCCATGGAATGGTACACGCGCGCCAGCGCAGCCGGAAACACGGATGCCGACGCGGCCATTGCAGCCCTGAAGCGGACCGAACCGTAGCTCTGGCTAACTCGACGGCTTGCCGAAGAGAGCTGCTTCGAGTTTGCGGTCGCGGCCGTAAACGTCGGGACGGAATTCGATGCCGTTGATGCCGTCGAAGGCTGTTGCATAAATCAGATGCACGGGGATCCGCTGCGGCAGCGGAACCTGGATGGT
>JBGTNZ010000222.1:0-2009 GCA_041742805.1 Aestuariivirga sp. | reverse complement strand
GCGAGGACATGGACCAGGTGGCGGCGGCCTACCGCGAATTGTTTCTGGCCTCCGGCGGGGGCGGGCTTGGCCTCTTTACCGCAATTGCCAGATTGCGAGCCGTGCACAAACGCATCCTCAAGCCATTGGCGCAAGCGGGCCTGCCGCTTTACGCCCAACATGTCGATCCCATGGATACGGGAACGCTGGTCGATATGTTCCGCGCCGAACGCGATGCGTGTTTGCTGGGGACGGATGCGGTGCGCGACGGCATCGATGTGCCAGGCGACAGCTTGCGTCTCATCGTGCTGGACCGCGTGCCGTGGGGAACGCCGACGATCCTCGAGCGCGCCCGCCGCGAAGCTTTCGGCGGCAATGCCTATACGGACATGGTGGTGCGGCTGAGACTTCGACAAGCCTTCGGCAGATTGATCCGGAAAGACGGCGACCGGGGATGTTTCGTGATACTCGATCCGCGGTTGGCGACAAGGTTCACGACCGCCTTTCCGCCGGGAATTCCGATCTCAAGGCTGGGATTGGTGGAGGCGATTGAGGCCGTAAGGGGATTCAGAAGTCCCGCGCTGGACAACTCCGCTCCGCTCGTCTAGCCGTGCCGCAAACGGAGATATCATGCCAGGCACCATCAGCACGGAACAGGCGCTTATCTACACCATGGTCACCATGGCGGCTGTCGAAGGCCGCATCAGCACCACCGAGCTTGCGCAGATCGGCCATATCGTCAAACATCTCCCGGTCTTCCGGAATTTCGATCATACGCGTCTTACGACCGTAGCGCAGGAGTCGGGGGAAATCTTGCAGGAGCCGGAGGGACTCAATGCATTGCTGGGGCTCGTGGCAGGTGCGCTTCCGCCGAAACTGTGCGAAACCGCCTATGCGCTGGCCGTGGAAGTGGCGGCATCCGATCTCGCGGTGGGGCGCGAGGAACTGCGCTTCCTTGCCATTCTGCGCGACAAGCTCGGACTCGACAAGCTTGTCACCTCGGCGCTGGAGCGGTCGGTGATCGCCCGCTATCACACGGCCTGAAAAATTCTGCGTTCAATCGCAGGCATGCGTGAGGCGAAGGTCAATCCGCGCGCGATGAAGAAGATGCACAACGCCGCCCATAGGCCGTGATTGCCGAAAGCGGGTTCCAGCAGCCACCATGCGCCCAGATAAATCGCGAGCGACAGGATCATCATGTTGCGCATGTCCTTGGTTGCCATTGCGCCGGTGAAGATGCCGTCGAACTGGAAGCAGACGGTGCCGAGCAACGGCGTAAGCGCCACCCAGACGAGATAGTGGCGCGCCGTTTCGCGGACCTCCGGGTTTACCGATAATAAATCGATGAGCATGGGCCCGGCGAACCAGATGACCACCGTGCAGAGAATACCCACGACAATGGCCCAGACGGAGGTGATCCATATGGCGGTGCGGAAACGCTGGCGGTTCCTGGCACCTACGGACTGGCCGACGAGGGCTTCGGAGGCAAAGGCGAAGCCGTCGATCAGGTAGGCGGCGACCTCGAAGAAATTGAGCAGTACGGCGTTGGCGGCGATGATCACATCGCCGGCGCGGGCGCCGCGGGCCGTGAACCAGGCGAAGGCGAAAATCAGGCAAAGGGTGCGGATCATCACGTCGCCATTCATGGCGATGGTGCGCCGCATCCGAGTGGCGTTGAAGATCAAGGCCCGGTCGATATGGGCCGCCATGCCGCGCAAGGAGCGAAACGCGAGGCCGAGCGCCAGTGCCGCAGCGGCGATTTCGGCGATGAGAGCTGCAAGCCCGACACCGTCGGAGGTCATCCCGAGGCCCAGCACGAAAGTTATGCTGAGCGCCATGTTGATGACGTTGAGAAAGAGCTGCACGAGAAACGTGAGCTTGGCTTTCGCTTGGCCGATGTACCAACCCATGACGCAGTAGTTGACGAATGCGAAGGGCGCCGACCAGATGCGATAGTTGAAATAGGTCTCGCCGTGGCGGCGCACCTCCGCTGAACCGCCAATCAAATCAAACGCCACCTCGCGGATCAC
>JBGTNZ010000221.1:0-3932 GCA_041742805.1 Aestuariivirga sp. | reverse complement strand
TGTCGATGTTCTTGGCATCATCCAGCGGCACATGCGGCAGCCGCATGAAGGTGGCGATGCCGCCGAAGCGCGGGGTGACGAGGCCTGAGACAGGCTGGTTGAACTTGTTCATACGATCCTCAGTTCTTGATGACGAGCTGGCGGGGCGTCCGGCACAGGCATTCGGCGCCTGATGGCGTGATCAGGATGGTTTCCGACAATTCCAGCCCGCCATCGTCGAGCCACAGCGCCGGCATGAAGTGCAGCGTCATGTTGGGTTCGAGCACCGTCATGTCGCCGCGCCGGATCGACAAGGTGCGCTCGCCCCAATCGGGCGGATAGGAGAGGCCGATGGAATAGCCGGCGCGCGAATCTTTCTCGAAACCCCGGCGTTTCAGCGTGTCGAAGAAGACCTCCGCCACCTCACCGCAGGTTTTGCCGGGCTTGCAGAGTTCGAGGCCAGCGGCGGTGGCCTCCAGCACGGCTTTCTCTGCATCAAGAAATTTTTGCGGCGGCTGGCCCAGATAAACCGTACGCGACAGGGGCGCGTGATAGCGGCGGTAGCAGCCGCCGAGTTCGAAAAAGGTGCCCTCATTGTTCTGGAAGGGCCGGTCGTCCCAGGTGAGATGGGGTGCGGTGGCATCCGCACCCGAGGGCAGCATGGGCACGAAGGCGGCATAATCGCCCCAGTTTCCATCGGCGCCGAGGATCGCCTGTTTTTGCACTTCGGCGACGAGCTTATGTTTCGGCAGGCCGGGCTCGATCAGTTCGATGGCTTTGGCGTGCATGGCATCGACAATGCCCGCGGCCTTGCGGATGAAGGCCACTTCATAATCGCTCTTCACCATGCGCTGCCAGTTCACCAGTCCGGTGGCGTCTGAAAAAGCCGCCGATTTGAGATGATGGCGGAGCACGCCGTTTGCTGCCGCCGAAAACCAGTAATTGTCCATCTCGACGCCGATCCGCGCATTTTCCCAGCCGCGCGCCACGATTTCGCGGGCGAGATGATCCATGGGATGGCGTTCCGGCGATTGCACATAGTGATCGGGATAGCCTGCGATATTGCCATGATCCATGAACACGGTGCGCTTGGCGCCGTTGCCATCCATGGCGCGGCCCCACCATAGGGGTTCGTCCTCGAGGCCAAGCAGCACCGCTTGATGCACATAGAAGGACCAGCCGTCATAGCCCGTAAGCCAGGCCATGTTGGAGGGATCCGACACGATGATGAGATCGAGCGAGCGTTCCGCCATGGCGGCGCGCGTCTGAGTGATGCGCCGTTCATACTCGGCAAGGGGGAAATGCAGTGCCATGATGGCCGTTAGATTGGCTGGAGCCGCCTGCTTGCGCAAGAGGCGGCCCAGCCGTTAAGGACGGCGATGGTGACCCAATTCGATGTGATCGTGATAGGCGCAGGCATTGCCGGCGCGTCGGTGGCAGCTCATCTTGCCGAGACCCACAAGGTTCTCGTGCTCGACATGGAGGAGAGGGCGGGCTTCCATTCCACCGGACGCTCGGTTGCGGCCTATGTACTGAATTATGGACCTCCATCCATTCGCGCCCTGACCCGCGCCGCCCGGGGTTATTTCACCGATGGCGGGTTGCTGGCGGCGCGCGAAACCCTGGCCTTGATGCCGGACGGACAGGAAGACGGCTTTGAAAAGTTGATGGCGGATCAGCAGGGCTTGCAGGAAATCACCGCTGCCGCGGCGCGGACCAGGTTCCCCGTGCTGCGCGAGGGCTATGTCAGGCGCGCCCTTCTCGATTCCGGCACCGCCGACATCGACGTCGATCTTTTGCACCAGACTTATCTGCGCCTCATCAAGTCGCGTGGCGGAACGGTTCTCTGTTCCGCCCCCGCCGAGGCGCTGGATCGCGGGAATGGACAATGGATCGTAACGACACCGCAGCGACGGTTCGGCGCTCCCACCATCGTCAATGCGGCGGGCGCCTGGGGCGACATGATCGCGAAGCTGGCGGGTGCGAGGCCCGTCGGTTTGCAACCCAAACGGCGCTCCATCGCCGTTATCCCGCCCCCCGATGGCATGGACCCCATGGCCTGGCCGCTGGCGGGTGATGTGGGCGATACCTGGTACTGCAAGCCCCAGAGCGGCAAGCTCCTGGTGTCGCCTGCGGACGCGGTGGCGGTGGAGGCCCATGATGCCTTTGCCGACGAGATGACGCTGGCCGAAGGCATCGACCGCTTTCAGCAGGCTGTCGATTTCGAGGTAACGCGCGTTGAACATAGCTGGGGCGGGCTCAGGTCCTTTGTGCCCGATGGTAATCCGGTGGCGGGCTATGACCCCAAGATCGAGGGCTTCTTCTGGCTCATCGGCCAGGGCGGCTACGGCATTCAAAGCTCCCCCGCCCTTTCGCGGCTGGCGGCGGCTTTGGTGCGGGGGAAAGACGTGCCGGCGGATATTTTGGATGAGGGGCTGGTGCTGAACGATGTGCTGCCCGGACGGCTTGCTTGAAGCTGGGAGTTTTGACCCGCCTTAAAAACGTGCTTAGATGTTTTACGCCCGGGCTGGGCGTCCAAAAAATATCAGGGAGTACACATCCATGAAGCTTACCAAACTCTTTGGCGCGGCATTGCTCTTGTCGACCATGCTCGCCGCCGGAGCCGCCAATGCCAAATCGCTGGTTTACTGCTCGGAAGGATCGCCGGAAAACTTCACCCCGGCCATGAACATCACCGGCACGAGCCTCGATGCGGCGCGGCCGGTTTTCAACCAGCTTGTCGAATTTGAGCGCGGTTCCACCAATGTCGTCCCGGGCCTTGCTGAAACCTGGGAAGTCTCGCCCGACGGCAAGACGGTCACCTTCAAGCTACGCTCCGGCGTCAAGTTCCAATCGGGCGTCAACGGCTTCACGCCCACCCGTGATTTCAACGCCGACGACGTGGTCTGGTCATTCGAGCGCCAATGGAAGGCCGAGCATCCCTACAGTAAGATTTCCGGCGGCGCTTACGACTATTTCAACGACATGGGCATGCCGGACCTCTTGAAGTCGATCGAGAAGGTCGACGATCTCAACGTGAAGTTCACGCTCAATGAACCGAATGCGCCGATCGTTGCCAACCTCGCCATGGATTTCGCCACCATTCAATCGGCTGAGTACGCCAAATATCTCTCGGACAAGGGCACGCCCGAGCAGTTCGATCAAATCCCGGTGGGCACCGGCCCCTTCACATTCGTTGACTATCAAAAAGACGCCGTGATCCGTTACAAGGCCTTCGACGGCTATTGGGGCGGCAAGGCCAAGATCGACGATCTGATCTTCGCCATTACGCCCGATCCGACGGCGCGCTACGCCAAGATCAAGGCCGATGAATGCCAGGTGATGATAGCGCCCAACCCGGCCGATCTCGAAGCCATGGGCAAGGACGAGGCGATCACGCTCCTCTCGCAACCGGGCCTCAATGTGGGCTACCTCGCCCTGAATATGGAAAAGCCGCCCTTCGACAAGAAGGAAGTGCGCCAGGCCATCAACATGGCGCTCGACCGCGATTCAATCCTAAAGGAAGTTTACCAGGGTGCCGGCCAGAAGGCGAAGAACCTGATCCCGCCGACCATCTGGTCCTACAACGACAAGGTCACCGACTACGAGTACAACCCGGAAAAAGCCAAGGAGATGCTGAAGGCCGCCGGTGTCGAGAACCTCGAGACCGATCTCTGGTGGATGCCGGTGCAGCGTCCCTATAATCCCAATGCCAAGCGCATGGCGGAAATGATGCAGGCGGATCTCGCCAAGGTCGGCATCAACGCCAAGCTCGTCTCCTACGAGTGGGGTGAGTATCGCAAGCGCATGCAGGAGGGCGAGCACCAGATGGGCTTGCTCGGCTGGACCGGCGACAATGGCGATCCGGACAACTTCTTCTTCCTGAGGAGCTGTGGCGCTGCCCGCAAGGGTGGCCAGAACCTGTCCAAGTGGTGCAACAAGGAGTTCGACGA
>JBGTNZ010000220.1:0-3941 GCA_041742805.1 Aestuariivirga sp. | reverse complement strand
GGCGGAAGCCGAGCGTCGTGCGGAACCACATATCGATTTGTGTCCCGGCCTTGAGCTTACCCGTCACACGGCTAAGCCGTGGCTGAAGGCGACGTCGCCGTTGGCCGTTATTCGCACATCGCGGTTCTCCCAGCCAATCGGTCCGTCATAGGATTTGACCCAGGCGACGGCGCGCTCACGCGAGGCCGCCTTACCGTCGCGGCGCAGCGGATCGACCACATCGAAAATCACCACGTCGTCCGCCACATCGGCCATCATCGCGTCGATGTCGCCTGCGCGCACCGCTTTTGCCCGCGCCTCGATGATGGCGCGGATCGCGGTCTCGCTGTCCGAGACCGTCATGCCACCTTCCGCGCTTCGCTAACGTAAGCCAACTGCTCGTGCCAGTCGGGCGGACGGCCCTCGGGCGTCAAATCAAATATGTTCCAGATCATTTCGATGGTGCCGGCGTGGCGCGGATCCTGGCCCGGGTCGGTCGGGGCGTAAAACATCTCGGAACTCCAGAAGTGCCGGATGTCGCCGCCATGGCGGTGGAAGACCGTCATCATGGGCATCTGATATCCTTCGGGCGTTTCAGCGTGGTAGTCGCGCTTGAAACTGGTTCCGCCAGACGACAGCAGGCGGAGATTCATCCATCGCCGCTCCTTGGCGAAGGTGAGCAATCGTTCGAGCGGCGCGTTGGCGATCACAACGAAGTTGAGCCCGGCGGCGTCCACATGCTCTGCCGCGCCGTCCAGCGAGTCGAGGAAGGCCACGCAGGAGGGACACGGGCCGTCCTCGCGCTTCAATCGTGCCGTAGCACCTTCCTCTGGACCCGGCCGTTCGTCCTCCGGATGCCGGGGAAACATGAAGCCATAGACAACCAGTGAATCCTTGCCGGGCGCGAACAGCTCGGAGAGCTTCAATTTGGCGGGGTTGCCGTCTGGACCCAGGCCGCGAAAGACATAGTCCTCAAGGATAAGCCCGCCCGGCGGCAGCTGGCGGCGGGCGACAGCCAAGGTTTCCATGGCGCGGCGAAGGCCAATTTCCTTGGCCAGCAAAATATCGCGCGCGGCCCGGTATTCGGGCGTCTCGCCGGGAAAGGTGATGCCCATGGTTGCCGGTTTCCTTCTATTTCGATTGGCGACAATCGTGATGTTCTGTCGTCCCGCTATTAGCTGGCATACTTTTCATCAATGGGACGCCTCGACAGGCTCATTTGGGAAATCCTATTCACAACCTGTAGAGGGCGCGTTGGTTCCCGAACCCCAGGTGATCTGGGCGCATGCCCGCTTGCCTACGCAAAGCAAATCACCTGCCGATGCGGCGGTGCCGAGGAACAACATGAATTCCAATGTAAAAAGCCACCCCAGAACCGCAGCGTCGTCACCCCTCAAACCGGGCTTTCGCTAGGGCTCGGAATGTGGCCAAGGCTTCCAGCGCCCGAAGGACGATGTTGGCCAAGTTTGCCAATGGTGGTAGGCTGCGCGAACTTCGGGAGAGTCCGATGCCGACCAGAAACGTCAATTTAACCGCTGAACAGGATGCTTTCGTCGAAGAGGCAGTCCGCAATGGCAAGTACCAGAACGCCAGCGAGGCGGTGCGCGATGCCGTGCGTGGATGGCAAGAGCGCCTGAAGGCCGATGAACTGAAACTGGACATATTGCGCAGCCAGATCAAAGCCGGGATCGACGCCCTGGATCGCGGCGCGTTCATGGAGATGGCTGACGCCGATCTCGACGCCGCGCTCGACGCTCTCGCCCCATCATCTGCACGGTAATTGATGGCGCGTTATCGGCTTTCCGATCCGGCGAGAGCCGATATCGCGTCGGTGCTGCGCACCAGCGAAACGATGCACGGCGCCGAGGCGCGCATCCGGTACCGGGCGCTTCTCGCGGCGGCGCTCAGGCGCATCGCGGCGGATCCGCAAGGGCTTTCAACAGTTGACCGGCCGGAACTCTATGCCGGGGTCCGCAGCTTTCATATCCGACACAGCCGTAACGAGAGCCGCGAGGCGCCGGCCGGCGATCCGGTTCACGTGATCTTCTATCGCACCGTCGAACCCGGCCTCGTCGAAATCGTCCGCGTGTTGCACGAGCGGATGGAGCCCAGCCGGCATATTGGCGCGTGAAACTTCAAACTGCCGCCTAGTTGCCGCGACTGGCCAACTCGGTGGCGAAATATTTGTCGATGGCGCGGGTCATGGCGCTGGCTACCTTGTCGCGCCACTTGGGAGCGGTGAGCTGCGCTTCATCTTGGCGGCTGGAGAGATAGCCCAGTTCCACCAGCACCGAGGGAACATCGGGGGCCTTGAGCACGACGAAGCCGGCGGAGCGCAGGGGCTTGCCGGTGAAGTCGGTCACCGTTTTCATTTCGATTACCGCTTTTTTGGCGAAGACCATTGAATGGCTTTTCGATTCGCGCTGCACGAGGTCGATGAGAATATCCGTCACTTCCTCGCTTTCAGCGCCAAGATCCAGGCCGCCGATAATGTCGGCGCGGTTTTCCTTGTGGGCCAGTGCTTCAGCTTCGGCGTCGGAGGCTTTTTCCGAGAGCGTGTAGATGGTGGCGCCGCGCGCCTGGGGTCCCTTCACGGTATCGGCGTGGATGGCGATGAAGAGATCGGCTTTCTTTCTTCGCGCCACGCGCACGCGGTCCCTCAGGCTCACGAATGTGTCGCTGGCGCGCGTCATCACCACTTCGTATTGGCCGCTCTTTCGCAAGTGATCGCGAAGGCTGAGCGCAAAGCCCAGCACCACGTCTTTCTCTTTCGTTCCGTTGACGCCAACGGCGCCGGGATCGACGCCGCCGTGGCCAGGATCGATGACGATAAGCTTGCGAGTTCCATTGCGGTCTTCGGCCTTGGGGATGGGCAAGGGAACAGGAGTCTCGGCCGTGGCCACGGCTTTCTCCTCTTCCTCCCGGTAGGTTTTAAGGAAAGCCTCTTCACTTATGGGCACGAGGTCGACGACAATGCGGGCGGGCTGGCTCGCTTGCGGCTCGACGATGAAGGATTTCTCAATGAGCACGGGACCCGCGGTATCCATGACGATGCGGGAGCGCCCGGCGGCGACCTGGCCGTAGCGGTATTCACCGATCAGCCCCCGGGTTTTCTGGCCGGTGCCGGGGGGCAGATTGAAGGTCACATTCGGCATGTCGATGATGACCCGGTAAGGATTGGGAAGCACGAAAACCGTATAGCTCACGGGCTTGGTAAGATCGGCGACGAAGCGGGTTCGCTTGTCATCACCCCCGACCCGGGCGCCGGTCGCCACCGCATCGGCAGCCTGAACTGGCTTGGGGGCAGCAATAAAGAGCAGCAGGGAAAGGGCCAGCAAGATGGAAAGCAGCGTACGTAGCGCCGTCTTTTCTTGCTGCATGTCCCCACAAAGGCCCATTGCCGGACAATAACTCCCGCATCCCACGTTCCTGGGGCCACGTTAGGGGGCTTGTGGTTAACTGTTGGTTTCCGGCCAAGGCGCTTGCAAACCCAGGGGGCGGCACCTAAAAGGGCCCTGTCTCCTTGATATCAGTGCCACGATTCCGTGGCGTTTAGCTGATAAGGCGTCAAATTTCGCTTCGGGCGGGGGTCCGGATACATCGTGTAGCCCCCTCGACAGTGGTAAGGTGTGGTCTCCTCGGAGGGAGCCCGCCGGTGTTGAACCGTCCCGGTCATTAAGGGCCTGGGCAAATGGAAATCACGGGCATGACCCAAACGACGATGAGAGCGCCCCTCGGCCTCCGGTTCAGACCGGATGCAGGGCAGTCGCTGACATTCATCGGCCGTGGCGTCACGCCCCTCTCGCGCCGTATCGCCCGCAGACTCTCTCCAGATTCCGAACCCGGAACGGAGATGGGAGCAGCCGTGCCGCCATGCCGCGCAAAGGAAATGACATGGGCAGCAAAATGCTCATCGACGCCACGCATGCGGAAGAAACCCGCGTCGTCGTGGTGCGCGGTAC
>JBGTNZ010000219.1:0-2563 GCA_041742805.1 Aestuariivirga sp. | reverse complement strand
CTGCTCTCGCGACGGCTGCCATCGGCTCCTTCGTGGCGGGGACCATCGGCACGGTGCTGCTGAGCTTCGTTGCACCCTTCGTGGTGAAGCTCGCTATCAAATTCGGCCCTGCTGAATATTTTGCGCTGATGATCCTGGCCTTCACCACGGTTTCCGCCATGCTTGGGCAATCGGTGTTGCGCGGCGTTACCAGCCTGGCGCTTGGCATTGCGCTCGGCCTCGTCGGCATTGATGAGCTGACAGGTCAAGCTCGCCTGACCTTCGGCTTTCCGCAGCTTCTCGATCAGATTGACGTGGTCGTGGTGGCGGTTGGCCTGTTCGCGGTTGGCGAAGCGCTGCATGTCGCCTCGCGGCCGGACTTGCGGAACGCCACAATCGAAACGGTGCGAGGCTCCTTGTGGATGAGCGCGGAAGAATGGCGGCGTTCGTGGAAACCCTGGCTGCGGGGCACGGCGCTTGGATTTCCCTTTGGCGCTCTCCCTGCCGGGGGCACGGAAATTCCAACCTTTCTCTCTTACTTCGTTGAAAAAAAGCTGTCGTCCAAACCGGAAGAATTCGGCAATGGCGCCATCGAAGGTGTGGCTGGACCGGAAGCGGCCAACAACGCCGCCGTCGCCGGCGTGCTGGTACCCTTGCTCACCCTGGGACTGCCGACCTCCGCCACTGCCGCCATCCTGTTGGTCGCGTTTCAGCAATATGGCCTGCAACCGGGACCGCTCCTGTTCACCACCAGCGCGCCGCTGGTGTGGACGTTGATTGCCAGCCTCTACATCGGCAACGTGATGCTGCTGGTTCTCAATCTGCCACTGGTGGGGCTTTGGGTCAGGCTGCTCTCGATACCAGCCCCACTCCTGTACGGCGGCATTCTGATGTTTTCATCGCTCGGCGTTTACAGCCTGAACCGCTCAACCTTCGATCTTGCTTTGTTGCTGATCATGGGGGTCTTGGGCTACCTCATGCGCCGGTTCGACTTTCCCACGGCTCCCTGCATCATTGGGCTCATACTGGGTCCGCTGGCGGAGGAAAACCTGAGGCGTGCTCTCTCGATCTCCCAGGGCGACTGGAGCGTGTTTGTAACCCACCCGATTTCCCTGACGCTATTGGTGCTGGCGGTCCTCATGCTGATTTTGCCAGTTCTGCTAAGACCGAAGCCGGCCGCTCTCAGCCATGTTTGATAGTGATTCCCGCCAAGAGGCGGCTGGCCATGCCGCCGGATTGGGGAACGCGGCGGGGGTCGAATGGGGCGTGGCCCTGTTGCAGTTGCGAGATGACAGTTTCACCGCCATGCAGATTCCCTAGCACCTCGGCCCAGATTTTCTCCGACCGCGCCGCACCAAGGCCCAGCGCAATGATAATGCCAAGCGCGATGCGGAGGAAGTGGATCTGGTGGAGTTGACGAGACATCGTATTTCCAAGGGATCAAGCGTTGAACTTGAAATCACCATAAGCCGCTCTTGCTGCATGGCTGCTGAGCTCCTCCTTCATCCATCATTCATGTGCAGAGCCGGGCACGGCACCTTGACATTCCCGCGAGGCCACTGTTTCCTGCCAGAAAATAAAATTGCCCCGGAGCAATGATTCCATGGGGCGGGCCGCGATGCGACGGGGGACTACAGCGGCCTGCGGGAGGGAACCAAATGGGCGACAACCTCACATCGGTGACGGTGATCTTCACCGAATTCTATTATTGGGTAACGGTGGTCTTCATGTTTCTCATACATGTGGGCTTCTGCATGTATGAAACCGGCGCGTCACGCCGGAAGAATCATCTTGCCACTCTGATGAAGAACACCATGGCGATCCCCCTGGTGACCATCACCTTCTATTTCTTCGGATGGTGGATCTATTTCGCCTTCATCAACGGGCCAGGGTTTGTCGATGGCGGGCTTGTATCCGCCCAGTTCGCGGAGCCGTGGAGCCCACTGATGGCCACCCATTTGTCCGGCCCGTCACCGGCCCTTGGCGTTCCTGCCGAAGGCCTTGAAGGTTCCGCCTACTGGCACCGGCTCAATGGCGTATTCTGGGCAGCCTTCCTGCTCTTCTCGATCACCACGGCCTCGATCATTTCGGGCGCCATCATTGAACGCGCCAGGGTCGGCGCTTTCTGGATCATCGCCGTGCTGATCGGTTCATTCGCCTGGATCCTCGACGCTTCGTGGGGCTGGCATCCTGGCGGCTGGATGGTGAAGCTTTTGGGCTATCACGATGCCTACGCATCGGGTGTGGTGCACGCCATCGCGGGCGGCGCAGCACTCGCCTTCCTGATCGTGCTGGGGCCGCGCATCGGCAAGTTTCGCGCCGATGGAACACCGCGCGATATACCGCCGCATAACCCCTGGCTGGTGACGATCGGGCTGTTCCTGATCTACACCGGGTTCTGGGGCTTTTATGCCGCTTGCAACATTCCCATGATTTCGCCCGCATCGATTGCCGGTCAGATCACCGGGGAAACCTGGACGGCGACCAACATCTATCTGGCGCCGACCACGCTTTCGGCGATTACCTTCAACTTCCTCATGTCGCTCTCGGGCGGCATGCTGGCGGGCTATGTGATCTCCAAGGG
>JBGTNZ010000218.1:0-4440 GCA_041742805.1 Aestuariivirga sp. | reverse complement strand
GCCTTGGCCACGCTGGTCGTCAACAAGCTGCGCGGTGGCCTCAAGGTCGCCGCCGTCAAGGCTCCGGGTTTCGGCGATCGCCGCAAGGCCATGCTCGAGGACATCGCTGTCCTCTCGGGCGGCCAGGTGATCTCGGAAGATTTGGGCATCAAGCTGGAGAACGTGACGCTCGACATGCTCGGCCGTTGCAAGCGGGTGCGCGTGGAAAAAGAAAACACCACGATCATCGACGGCGCGGGCAAGAAGCCCGACATCCAGGGCCGTGTGGCCCAGATCAAGGCGCAGATCGAGGACACCACCTCGGACTACGACAAGGAGAAGCTGCAAGAGCGTCTCGCCAAGCTGGCGGGCGGCGTTGCGGTGATCAAGGTCGGAGGCTCCACCGAAGTCGAAGTGAAGGAGCGCAAGGACCGCGTCGATGACGCGCTCAATGCAACCCGCGCTGCCGTCGAAGAAGGTGTTGTGCCAGGCGGCGGTGTTGCTCTGCTTCGCGCCAAGAAGGCGGTTGATGCACTGACTTCGACCAATCCGGACATTCTGGCCGGCATCAAGATCATCTCGAAAGCATTGGAAGCCCCGATCCGCCAGATCGTCGAGAACTCCGGTGTCGAAGGCTCGATCGTGGTCGGCAAGGTTCTGGAGAAGTCCGGCAACTACGGCTTCAACGCCCAGACCGAAGAATATGTCGACATGATCGCGGCCGGCAACATCGATCCCACCAAGGTCGTTCGCGTGGCGCTTCAGGACGCAGCTTCGGTTGCAGCCATCCTGATCACCACGGAAGCCATGATCGCGGAAAAGCCCAAGGACAAGCCCTCGATGGGCATGCCCGGCGGCGGCGGCATGGGCGGCGGCGGCATGGGCGGCATGGATTTCTAAATCCAGCCAACATCATCATCAAAACACGAACCCCGGTGGAAACACCGGGGTTTTTTATTTAGGTGGCGTGATAAACTACCCAGCATGACCGATACTTCCTCATCGCGAACCAGTGCGCGGCGGGTGATTGCTCTCGTCTATGGCGTTTTGTGCCATGGACTGTTCATCGCTGGCGTCGGCATGATGATCTGGCAGATGTATTTCGGCATGAGCCGCTCGTTTGGCGCACTCGCATACCCGTGGAGCTGGATCGCCAATGGATTGCTGCTGGCGCAATTCCCGCTGGCTCATTCCTTTCTCCTGGCGAAACCCGGCCGCTCTGTTCTGAGGCGGCTGGCGCCTGTGGCCTTTGGCGCCGATCTCGCCGTCACGACTTATGTGATCGTGGCGTCGACACAGGTTCTTATGCTGTTCAGCCTGTGGACATTCAGCGGGGTGATCTGGTGGCGGGCGGAAGGGATCGCTCACGGGATGCTCTCTGTCCTCTACGGCGCAAGCTGGCTGCTGCTCGGCAAGGCGATTGCCGATGCGGGAATTACATTGCAGACGGGTTTGCTCGGTTGGTGGGCGGTGTTCAGGAACGCGCGGCCCCGATATCCCGGGTTACCGGTGCGTGGCCTGTTCCGGCTCTGCCGGCAACCTATTTACTTCGCCTTCGCGTTGACGCTGTGGACCGTGCCCGTGTGGACGCCGGATCAACTGGTGATCGCCATTGTTCTCAGCGCCTATTGCCTGATCGGTCCCCTGTTCAAGGAAGCACGGTTCATGCGGAATTTTGGTCAGGCCTTCGCGGACTATAAAATGAGTCATCCCTATTGGCTGCCGTTTCCACGGCCATCGCCGCGCAACGATCTTTCGATCTATGATCGTTTTGCCGAACACTGGTGGGATGGGTCGGTGCGCTGGCTGCGGACCCTGCAAAATCTCGTGCCGGCCAGGCTCGATTATTTCGACCGGCTGGTGGATTGGCGGGAAAAGGCCGTCCTCGATCTTGGCTGCGGCGGCGGTTTCATGGCGGAAGCGTTGGCGCAGCGCTTCGCCCTTGTCACCGGTGTTGATCCCTCGTCTGCGGCTATTGCCATCGCCAGACGTCATGCGGCTTCACAGGGCCTAACCGTCAGATATCTGGTTGCGGCGGGCGAGAACCTTCCCCTGGCCAGCCAATCGATGGACTATGTCGTGTGCGTGGATGTGCTGGAACACGTTCATGATCTTGGGGCCGTGCTCGATGAAGTGGCCCGCGTGCTGCGGCCGGGTGGCATGTTTTTATTCGACACCATCAATCGCACGCGGCTGGCGGCCTTTGTCATAGTCTTCCTGGGCGAGAGAATCGTAAGATTGCTGCCACGAGGCACCCATGATCCAGTGAAGTTCATCACCCCGGCAGAACTTAACCGATTGTTAATGGCGAGCGGATTCGGGCGCTGCGATTTCGTGGGCCTAGGGCCTATCGGCTTGGACCGGAGGCTTGATTTTAGGTTCGGCAAGCTTCCCACCCGGTCGATCATGTATATGGGCCAGGCCATTCTCCTCTCGCGCAGAGGTGAAAAAGCGTGAGCAGACATTCGGCTTGGTCTCACACATATAAGCTCCATGACACCGTTTACGGACCGCGCGGGACGTTTTTCGTGGCTCAAGACCCTGACATTAACAGGCCTTGCGGCGCCTGCGATCTATCTGGCCTATCGCTATTGGACGTTTGACCTTGGTCCCCTGCCCGTCAAGGAAGCCCTGCTGGTCTGCGGCTTGTGGGCGGTGCGGTTCGTCGTCATCACTTTGGCGCTCTCGCCGGCGCAACGGATTCTAAACTGGCCGAAACTTACACTGGTGCGGCGGATGACGGGAATCGCCGCTTTCTCCTACGCTCTCCTGCATTTCACCCTCTTTATCGTCAATTCGAAATTCGATCTGGGCTTTGTCGTCTCGGAAATCGCGCTCCGCATCTATCTTACGATCGGCTTTGTCGCTCTCTTCGGATTGACCCTTCTCGCCGCGACGTCCACGGACCGGGCGGTCCGCGCGCTGGGCCAGCGTTGGAAGCAATTGCATCGTGCCATTTACGGCATCGCCGTCCTCGGCATCCTGCATTTCTTCATGCAATCGAAAATCGACGCGAGCGAAGCGACGATGATGGCAGGCCTATTTTTCACCCTGATGATCTATCGCGCAGTGATTGCCCGGCGCATCCGGCTTTCGACGGTAACGTTGGCCCTCTCCGCAATGGCGGGCGGGCTTGTAACGGCGATTGCCGAGTTTGCCTGGTATGGTTTGGCGACGGGCGTTGATCCCTGGCGGATCGCGGCAGCAAATCTGATGCCTGGCTTTGGACTTCGCCCGGCGGCGATCGTGCTGCTTGCAGGGCTTGCTGTCGCCGCAATACCAGTGGCGCGGGCCCTGTGGACAAAGCTGCTATCGCCTTCACGGCTGCAGGCCTTGCGCCCACTCCGCTAGCGCGTTAGACAGCGGCCTCGCGCGCCCTTAGCTCAGCTGGATAGAGCACCAGACTACGAATCTGGGGGTCAGGAGTTCGAATCTCTTAGGGCGCGCCATTCTCACCGCACAAGTCAATTATTTGAGACTGTCCCGTGAGCACCCTTGCCGATCCGCGGTGTTGGTTTCAATTCATAGTCATGGTTCAAACGCTGCAATCCAGCAACCGACACATGCTGGCGGTACATGGTCGCAGACATGCCAAAGTATCGCTTGAAAGCTCTGCAAAACACGGTGGGAGACGTAAATCCGCAAGCAACCGCGATCTCGCCCACCGTCAAGCGACTATAAAAGAGGTATTCTTGTGCCCGCTTAAGCCGAAGATTGCGGAGATAGTCCGATGGCAGGACATTTAACTGTTTTCTAAACAGCGCTTCCAGCGATCGCTGGGACATTCCAAATTTTTTTGAAATCCCGGCAATCTTCAGGGGATCATCGATGGTGCTGTGCATGAGTTCGAGGATGCTGTTCAGAGTGCGGAGTTCGGAACGGCCTTCGCCAGAGACTGCCGGATATTGTCTCTCCGATCCACGCCGCCGCGGCCAGTGGACCAGCCCTCTCGCCACTTTTTCCGCCAACGCGTCCCCGTGATCTTCGGCGATCAAGGCAAGCATCAGATCGGTTGTCGAAGTCCCGCCCGCACAAGTGATGCGCCGGCCGTCAATGTTGTAAAGTTGGTTGGTTAGTCCAAGGAGCGGATAATTCTCCCGCATGACTGGGAAGATTTCCCAATGAACCGCCGAAACATGTGCCTCTAAAAGGCCTGCAGCAGCGAGCAGGAAAACCCCGGAATCGAACGCTCCAAGTTTCGTGCCCCGCCGGTCGAGCCGGCGAAGCCATTTAATGGCCGTCTGGGGGCAATTATCGAGAGGGTGATTGCCGGCAACGACGAAACAGGTGTCTAAATTAGGACAGTCGGCAACGCTATTATCGACAGCGAGCAACATGCCGTTGGTAGCCAACACACCTCGGCCATCGACCGAAATAAGGCGCCAGTCATAGAGCGCCTGGCCACTGTTGTAGTTGGCCACACGAAGAGCCTCGATTGCTGGAAACAGGCCATAAAAAGCA
>JBGTNZ010000217.1:0-4176 GCA_041742805.1 Aestuariivirga sp. | reverse complement strand
GAAACCCTTTTGCGTGCGTCCCATGCCTCAGGGGCTGGCGCTCGTGGGGAGTGGCAGCGGCCGCGCCTCGTTTCAGCTGTTCGATTCTCGCAAGCGTTTCGGCTCCGCGCGGCCCCGGAGCACCGGTCCCAAGCCTGAGCCCCGCGTTTTCGTATTCGGCGCAAGCCCTTTCGCGCCGCTGTTTCAGCCTCGGGAGCCGGACCGCGCCGAACCGGAGATCGACGATGGCATGGTGGGTGCCGAGCGTCTCGGCCGCCGTCTCGCGGCCATCAAGATGGCGCTCGAAAATCTGCCGCGGCAAGTGAAACGTCTCAAGCGCTGGCAAGCGCGGCGCGACAGTATGCGAAGTCCCAAGTTCAGGTCGCCGCTTCGTCCGGGTCTTCCGCCCGGCCACCGCAAGGAGCCAAGACATGAAGTCGATGCGGTGCTCCGGGAGTGTCATGCGCTGGCGAGCGACGCGCGAGGCGAAGATAGTTCTTGAGTGCAACGGCTGTACGGCATTTCGGATTATTGCGTGACCTTTCGCCGGCGCATGGTTTTGCGGGCGAGGTCCAGGGCCTCGCGCCGGTTGGGGCGGCCCAGCAGCTTGCGGAAATCGTCGCGCCGCTCGTGCACGGAGGCAATGGCGATTCCCATGGGGATGCCCGCTTCAACCAGGAGGGATTCTCCCAGCTGCAGGCTCGATTCGATGGTTTCGGGCACCGCTTCGGTGACGCCCGCGATATAGAGCCTCATGGCGTGACGCTCGTCACGGGCGCGGGCGATGATCTTCAAATCGGCGCGCTCGGCCCTTGCTGCCCTCGTCACGTCATCGACGCGGGCCGGGATATCCATGGTGACAGCCAAAGCCTGCGCTTCCGCGATGCCGCATTTCCGCAGGAATTCCAGATTGGCCGCATCGCCGTAGTAAACCGGAAAACCGTTCTTGCGTTCCCGCGCCACCAGCTCCGCGTCGTTGTCGATGGCGATGTAGGAGATTTGGTGCTCGGCCAGCATCGAGGCGATGAGATGGCCGACGCGGCCGAAACCGGCGACGATGACACGGGGCTGCTCATTGTCTCCTGGAACAGCCGCCGCCGCTCCGGTTACGGGCAAAGTCTTCCGCATGGTTTTTGCGACGCTGCCGCCAAAGCGGGCGAGCAACGGAATGACGATCATCGTGATGGTGACGATCAGCAGTGCATCGCGGTTGATATCCGCGCTCAAAAGGCCGGAAGCCAAGGCCGCGCCCAAGATGACAAAGGCAAACTCGCCGCAGGGGCCTAGCAGCAGGGATGCCTCCAGGGCCGCCGGGCGGCTGACCCGGAACAATCGCGCCAATACGTAGATAATGGCGCTCTTCAACGCCACGAGGATCAAAGCGGCGCCCAGGATGCGCAGGGGATTTTCCATGAGGCCGGCCAGATCGATGCCGAGGCCCACCAGCAAAAAGAACGTTCCGAGCAGCAATCCCTTGAAAGGCTCGATGATGGCCTCGATGGCGCGCCGGTATTCGGTTTCGGCCAGCAGCAAGCCCGCGATGAAGGCGCCCAGCGCCATGGAAACGCCGGCCAGGCTGGCGGCGACCCCGGTTCCCACGGCAATCAGAAGGGTGGCCGCCATGAAAAGATCGGGGCTGTTGGCTCCCGCCACCATGCGGAGAACAGGCCGGAGTCCAAAGCGGCCGACGACCACAATGATGAGGATGGCGATCACCGCCTGGGCTAGCGCGAAAAGGACGCCCTGCAGCACCGGACCATCGGTGTTGCGCCCGAGCACTGTGACCAAGAGCAGCAGCGGGATGACGGCGAGATCCTGAAAAATCAGGATGGCGAAACTGGTGCGGCCGGTCTGCGAGCCCAGGCGCTTGGCATTTGACAGAAGCTGAACGACGATCGCGGTCGATGACAGCGACAGCGCCGCCCCGGCGATCAGGGCCACCTCGATGCCGAAGCCCAGGAAACCGGCCGCTCCGGCGATGATGGCCAGCGTCACCAGCACCTGCAATCCGCCAAGGCCAAACACCAGGCGCCGCATCGTCAGCAGCCGCTCGAAGGAAAGTTCGAGGCCGATTAAAAATAAAAGAAAAACGACGCCAAGCTCCGCCATGGAGGCGACGTTTTCGGGCTCGGCGATGATGAAGGCGTTGAAGGCCGGCACCGATACGGCAAGCTGGCCCATGAGCGCGGGGCTCAGCACGATGCCGACGATGAGAAACGTCAGCACGGCATTGACGCCGATGCGCAGAAACAGCGGCACGACGAGACCGGCCACGCCGAGGATAATCAGAAATTCCTTGTAATGGGTCAGGTCTTCGGCTGGCATAGGGTCAATGTGTGGCATAAGGCGCGAAATTGGAAGTGCAATGTGGAGGCGGCATGAAGCGCGGAAGAGATTTGGGATTGCCGTTTCCTGGATCGCCCGGCGTCCATAATGCGATCACCGATGTGGCGGGAATTGAGGTCGGCACCGTCACGCTGATTTCCGGCGATGGGCCGCTGATCGTAGGCAAGGGGCCGATTAGAACCGGCGTCACCGCCATTCTGCCGCGCGGAAGAGCCAAGGCGGGCATCTCCTGCGCGGCTGGATATTATGCGCTCAACGGAAATGGCGAGATGACCGGTGTTGTCTGGATCGAGGAGTCGGGAGAACTGCAGACGCCCATCACGATTACCAACACGCATTCCTGCGGCGTCACCCGCGATGCAACCATCCGCTGGCTGGTGGCGAACGGCATGAGCGCGGAGAACTGGGGCCTGCCGGTGGCCGCTGAAACCTATGATGGCGAGTTAAATGACATCAACGGCTTTCATGTCACCGCCGAACACACCATGGCGGCACTTGATGCCGCCCGGGGCGGGCCTGTCGAACTCGGTAGCGTGGGCGGCGGCACCGGCATGATTTGCTATGATTTCAAGGGTGGCAATGGTTCGGCATCGCGCATGGTTTCGGTGGGCGGACGGAGTCATACGCTGGGCGTGTTTCTGCAAACCAATTTTGGCGCCCGCGAGCAGCTTACGATTTTGGGGACGCCGGTGGGCCGTCATATCACCCGCGATAAGCTGCGCAACAAGGATCAGGGCTCGGTCATCGCCGTCGTGGCGACGGACGCGCCGTTATTGGCCCACCAGTTGAAGCGGATCGCACGGCGCGTGCCCATGGGGCTCGCCCGCACCGGCGCGATCGGCAACAACAGTTCGGGCGATATCTTCCTTGCCTTCTCAACTGCGAACGAAACTGCTTTTGCAGGGAAGGCAGGCAGCATGGAGTGTCTGCCGAACGCCCGTCTTGATCCGCTTTTCAACGCAACCGTGGAAGCTGTCGAGGAGGCCGTCATCGACTCGATGTTGGTCAACCGGACGATGGTGGGCCGGGATGGCAACCGCTCCATCGCTTTGCCGCATGACGAGATGATGATGCTGATAAAAAAATACGGACGGATGTGAATCAGATGCGGTTCACCGGCACTCTCAAATAGACGTTTCCGTCCGTATCAGGCTCGGGAAAGTGCCCGGCATTCATGTTGACCTGGATCGAGGGAATGATCAGCTTTGGCGCGCCCAGCGTCTTGTCGCGGGCGGTACGCATGGCGACGAAGTCGTCCTCGCCGATACCATCTTTCACGTGGACGTTGGCTTCGCGTTCGGCCGCGACGGTGGTTTCCCAGGCGAAGTGTTCACGCCCCGGCGCCTTGTAGTCATGGCAGAGGAACAGCCGCGTCTCCGGCGGCAGGGACAGCACGCGGCGGATCGAGCGATATAGCTGGCGCGCGTCGCCTCCGGGAAAATCCGCGCGCGCCGTGCCGAAATCCGGCATGAACAGCGTATCGCCGATGAAGGCCGCGTCGCCGATCACATAGGTCAGGCAGGCCGGCGTGCGCCCCGGCGTATGCATGACGTATCCCGGAATCTGCCCCAGCATAAAAGTGTCGCCGTCCTTGAACAGCCGGTCGAACTGGCTGCCGTCGCGTTCAAACTCCGTGCCGGCGTTGAAAATCTTGCCGAAGGTTTCCTGCACCACGCGGATGTTCTCGCCAATTGCCAGCGTGCCACCGAGTTTCTCCTGGATATAGGGTGCCGCGGACAGATGATCGGCGTGACCGTGAGTCTCGAGACTCCAGTCGAGGGTCAGGCCGCGCTGCTGTATGTGCGCAATAAGTCTGTCGGCCGATTCCGTGCCGGTGTGCCCGCTGGCGCT
>JBGTNZ010000216.1:0-5736 GCA_041742805.1 Aestuariivirga sp. | reverse complement strand
AGCCTGCAGCATCAGTCGGGGGCCGGCGGGGCCGCGGCGGCGGTGGTGCTGATGCCCGGCGCGCGGCGCGAACCTCCACCACCGTCCATCAATCCGGCTTCATCCGCCGCAAGATCAAGCTCTACGAGCCCTTCTCGGACGATCAGCTGGAACTGATCGAACACAACGCGGAGATCGTGTTGCAGGAGATCGGCGTCGATTTTCGCGACGACGCGGAAGCGCTGCAAATGTGGAAGGATGCGGGCGCCGACGTCAAGGGCGACCGGGTGCGCTTTCCCAAGGGACTGGTGCGCGGATTGATCAAGACAGCGCCCCGTGAATACACCCAATACGCCCGCAACCCGGCCAATAATGTGGTGATCGGGGGCATGAACACGGTGTTCGCGCCGGTTTACGGACCGCCTTTCGTACGCGATCTCGACGGCGGCAGACGCTACGCTACGATCGAGGATTTCCGCAATTTCGTGAAGCTCACCTTCATGTCGCCGTCACTGCATCATTCCGGCGGCACGGTATGCGAGCCCGTCGACATCCCGGTGGCCAAGCGCCATCTCGATATGGTTTACAGCCACATCAAATATTCCGACAAGCCGTTCATGGGTTCGGTGACAGCACCCGAGCGGGCGGTCGACTCCGTCAACATGGCGAAGATGGTGTTCGGCGACGACTTCGTCGACAAGAATTGCGTGCTGATCAATCTGATCAACGCCAATTCACCCCTGGTGTTTGACGGCACCATGGTGGGCGCGCTCAAGGTTTATGCGCGCGCCAATCAGGCGACCGTGATTTCACCCTTCATTCTGTCAGGCGCAATGTCCGCGGTGACCGCTGTGGGTACACTTACGCAGATTCTGGCGGAAGCTTCCGTCGGTATGGCCTTCGCGCAATTGTGCCGCCCCGGCGCGCCAGTGGTGTTCGGCACTTTCGCTTCTTCGATCTCCATGCAGTCGGGAGCGCCGACCTTCGGGACGCCGGAGCCCGCGCATGTATTGTTCGGCGCAGCGCAACTGGCACGGCGGCTTGGCGTTCCATTCCGCTCCGGCGGCAGCCTGTGCGGCTCAAAACTTCCCGACGCGCAGGCGGCGCATGAAAGCACAAACACATTGTGGCCCACGATGCTGGGCGGCGTGAACTTCTGTTTGCATGCGGCGGGCTGGCTGGAAGGTGGGCTGGTGTCCTCCTACGAGAAACTTATCATCGATGCCGATCAGTTGACGATGTTCCAGCGTTTCGCCGAGGGCGTGGATTTTTCCGAGAACGGCCAGGCGCTCGATGCCATCCGTGAAGTTGGGCCAGGATCTCATTTCCTGGGTTGCAGCCACACCCAGGCAAATTTCGAAAACGCCTTCTGGCGATCCGGCGTCACCGACAACAACTCCTTCGAGCAATGGCGCGATGATGGCGCCAAGGATGTAAGCCAGCGGGCAAACGCGACATGGAAGAGAATGCTCGGTGAGTATGAGGCTCCCGCTCTCGATCCAGCGCTCGATGAGCAGCTCCAGGCCTACATGGCAAAGCGCAAGGAAGTGCTGCCGGACGGGGTGAGCTAGATTCAGGTGTCAGAAATCAGGTCTCAGTAATCAAGTGATGCCTGGGCATACCTGATATCTGCAATTTAATATGTCACGGTGACGATGATCGTGTCGGTGTAGGTTTGGGCGCTGGGCGTGGTTTGAGGCGGAACGCGGCCATAGGCCGTGTAAATTTGCGCCGAGCCGTTGCCGCTTCCGGCGACCGTGTTGCTTCCGATGGTGCTGCCCCAAGGCATCGTATGGTTCAGATCCTGATAAATTCCATAGGTGATAAACTCGGTATTTCCGCCATTGGCCATCTTGCGCTGGGTTGGATCGACGGCGGCGGCATTACCGCCCGATAGGGAGATCGAGTAGCCGGAGCCGGAGGAACAGGTGACGCTGACGGCATTCGTGGTGGTGACCGCCATGTTGAGGACGCCTTCTGAACCGAAGTCCAGATTGGTGGCGGTGACCGTGCAAGTGGCGGGGTATGTCGCCTGAGCGGTAAAGGGGACGTTGGTGACGTTGGACAATCCCATTGAGACGCAGGTGGCTGGCGAATAGTCATAAGCCACTTGGGTGTGGGCTCCCGAGAACACGGAAGTGTATGTCCCCGTAGGCAAGCCGGTCTGCGCCGACAGGATTCGTCCATAAATGGTGGCCGAGTTCGAGCCGTTGCCCCCGCTTAAGCTGACGTTGAGAGTTGGCGGCACCGGCCCCAGCCCCCATGTGCGCGAGCCCCAGACCACGGATCGCGCGTTGTCCTGGTAAAGGTTGTAACGAAGCTGATTGGCGCCGTTCAGCATATAGCGTTCGCTGCCAGTGCCATTCACGCCGCCGGTGCCCGCATTGAAATTTGGGCACACCCGTATGGTCCGATTGCCGGTGCCGGTACAGGTGGCGGTGAGCGTTCCCGTGAGGTCGATGGCTGTACCGGGCAAGAGATCGATATTGGCCCAGTTCAACCCTGTATTTGTGAAGGTACAGCTTTGCGCCATGGCAGGTCCGGCAGCCAATAGCGCAAAGGCGAAAATGAAAAATCTCAGGCGCATTTTAGCGGTCCTATCACCTGCTGTTCATCCTTGACCGGCGTGAAATTGAAATGGCCCGAGCAGACGACGGAGTTCACCGTCGATTCGAATTCATTCTCCGCTGCGAGGCCCGTCATATAAACCTCGCCATCGAAGCCAACCAGGAACGGCTCGTCTTGACCTTTGAGCGTGACGGCGGAACCCGGCGGCAAAATTTTGCCTTCGTTATCGGTAACGATCACGATCGCCGCTGTATTCACCGTCTTGATACCGAAATCGATGCTTACGCCGCTATTTTCCCGGGGAACAACCGTGGTCTCGGTTCGCGGGATGTCAGACATCACCGGAAGGTTGGCAATATCGATTGAGATCTTGTTGTTTTGGTAGGCCTTGAGACCAGGAACCAGGAGCTTGCCATCGGAGCGGGTGGCGCCAACCGGGCGGTTTTCAAGCCGCACGGGAACATCCCCACTGCCCGCGTCGACGACCGCGAAAGCTTCATCGATTTGATTGCCAACAAACACGCTGCCGCCGGCAGCTACAAGAGAGCCATCCAGCACCATGCTGAGGCTGCTGCTGACGCCCTGCTGATAGGCTCTCGCCCGCAGGAGCCCCGCGGTTCCCTGGTAATCCGCTTCCGCCGATGCAAAGGGATTGCCGCCTATGCCTTTCGACAGGCGCCAGCCGTAGCTGCCCGGATCGCCGTTCCGGGATTTGCCCAGGGAAGCAACGGCAGTCACGCCTTCGGCCGAGAGGCTGGTATTGCTCGAAGCGGACAGCGTTTTTCCGAACGGATAAGAAAGCCCGGCGAAAACGCCGTAGCCGCCGTCATCGCTCTCGAGGAAACCGCTGGCATAGAATGAAAGACTATTGTCGAAGGATTTTGAGAGACTGCCGGAGGCGATCAGTGTGTGATCGCCATTTTCCCTTTCGATATGAACCAGGCCGGCGCCCACGCTCGCCCGGTAATCGGGAAAACCATAGGAGAGCGATAGTTGATCGATAGCGCGCGGGTTGAGGCCGATGTCAAAGGCCGCCGCGCTTTCCACCGTAACCGATGCGAGATCTTCGTAATCGCCAAGAGTCCGGCGGGTGGATGCGTTGATGCCCAGCCTGCCAAAGCGGTTGTTCCAACCGGCGAAAAATAATCCGCCCAGTTCATCGCCCGTGCTGGCGGCAAGGGCCGCGGTTACCTCGCCGAAGGAGCCGAGGCCCGCCACCAGCCCCACACCGCCGTTCAGAAGGTGCCCGTCCGACTCGACATGGAACTCGCCCGTTAGCCAATCAGCAAGGCCGTAGCGCAGGCTGCCAAGGCCGAGCGGGGTGTCATCATAGCCGAAGGACTCCGTGCCGTAATCGCGCCTGGCTACGCCTAGATCGAGTGAATAGTCGAAAAGCCCATGGCGCAGAAGATCGGGTGAAGTGAAGAACGCCGATTCCTGCTCGGTTTCCCGGCCACTTGCATCGGTTACGACAACCCGGGCGGTTCCGGACCCCGTGACCACCGGCAGGTTTTCGATGTGATAGGGGCCGGCCTCCACTTGCTGCGAGTAAGTTTTCACATTGTTGACATAGACGTCGATCGTCGAGGGAATGGCGGCGCTGCCGGTGAAGGACGGCAACGGCATGGTTATGAGATTGGGCCGAAGGGTGAAATTGCGCTGGACTTGAGCGCCCCCCATGCGGATCGGGCGGGTCCAGGAAAGCCCGCCGCTGGTGATGTCCCCGGCGCGCCATGAGCGGGCATTCACTTCATCGGAATAAGACCAGATGGTGTTGAGCCGAAGTGCCGTCGTATCGGAGAATGTCGTAGTGCCCAGGAGGCCCGATTGGATGATCGTTCCGTATGGGGAAAAAGCCCGCGCATCGAGGGAGAGCGAGCCGCCATTTATTCCAGTGATTGAGTCTTCGAAATTGTGGGAGGCCTCGGAGAACGCCGAATAGTTCAAGAGGAGGCCCGTTGAGCTTTGGGGCGTGACTTCACTGGGCAGCGGCTGGGCGCTGTAATTCCTGGTCACGCGAAGCCGGTCAGGCACGGCGATGGCGACGGCCTGTTTGATTTCATCATAGCGATAGGTGAGACCCACGATCTGGTCGAGAACGACGACTGCTTCCGGCGGCCCGGTGCCTGGTACAATAAGACCGAGGACACGCAGCTCCTCGCGGGTTGCGCTCAGATGGTTTTGGGTGTCGAGCACGAAGGCGCCGATCAGCCGCGTCGGCTGGCCGTTGATGCTGACTTCAAGCTGAAGATCGAGAGGCTGTGACGGCGGTTCATTGGCAAAGGCCGGCCCGGCAACAAACAACGCCGCCGCCAGCGCCAAAGCCAAACCATCAATTGGCGGCCTGAATCTTCGCCGTTGCTTTGATGGGGCCACTGTCACCCTGCGCCAGAATCGTGATGGTCCCGCCGGGGGTAAAAGCTTTCGCCGGCACCGCCGCGGTCCATTGTTCAGATGACCGTCCGAATACGTAGCCGATGAAATTATCGCCATAGCTCAGCGATGCACCGGACCCGTTCGTGACATTCAGCGCAGAGATACGCACGCGCCTTCCGCCTTCATTGCGTGCCTGAAGAAGCAGCCTGCCGTTTTTGATGGTCGCCGCCCATGAGAGCTTTGGAGCGGCGGCAGGATCGGAGAAAAATACCGGGATTGATTGGCGAATGGCGAAGCGCGGCCCAAAACTGGGGACCTGCGCCTGCAGGTTGGGAATTTCGTCGATGATAAGGCGATAGGTTTCCTCGCCGCTAAGCGGTTTCTTGCTGACCCGGATGATGCGCACCACATAAGGCTGGCCCGGCGCCAGCTTGGCCAGCGGCGGGCTGGCGACCACATCCTTTGTGGGCTCCAGCGTGTCCTTGCCGTCGATGTGGGTCCATTTGAAAACCCGGAGTTGGGCCGAAAGCGGTGTATCTCCGGGATTGCTGATGGTTATCGTCGATGCGGCCGCCGGCAATTCAACCTGGATCCTGACAGGCGATACCTGGATGGCCGACGCCACGGCCTGGGTTGAACCAAGCGCAAGAATCATCAATGCCAGGAATCGCAGGCCCATTGGTTCTCCCTAGGGGTAGGTAAACGTAACGGTGATGAGGTCAGCATAGGTGCCAGGGCCAGGCGTTGTCTGCACGGGAACCCTTCCGTACACGGTATAATTTTGCAGCGCGCCGTTGCCCGTGCCGGCCACCG